>JANNPR010001021.1:0-5523 GCA_031400345.1 Planctomycetota bacterium
GGCCACTTCGTCGTTAATTTGTGTTCCTAAAAACACGATGCGGTCCTTAAGCAGCCGGCTGTAGATGTCATACACCCGCTCTTCCCGACCACTTTTCTCGACAACGTAAGGGACCAGTGGCATTTTGCTGAATCCTCGGCCTGTTACTTTTGCTAGGTTTTATAATTCTTTTCGGGTCAACTTTTTCGGGTTAACTACTTTTCCTGTGTTCCCGTTTACTTCTTGTCATCGTCCTCAGCTTCGATCGGGGGCTTATGAAGGATGTCGTCAACCAGTCCGTACGCCTTCGATTCCTCAGCACTCAGAAAGAAATCGCGGTCGGTATCTTTTGCAATTCGTTCGATCGATTGACCTGTATGGTTTGCCAAAATCTGATTGAGCATTTCCCGGTTGCGCAGAATCTCGTTTGCCTGGATCTCAATATCGCTGACTTGACCGCCGACCCCGCCATAAGGCTGGTGCAGCATTACTCGAGCATGAGGCAATGCGAACCGCTTTCCTTTAGTACCGCCAGCCAACAACACAGCCGCACCACTGGCTGCCTGACCAACACAATACGTCGCAACTGGACAACTCAGGATCTGCATGGTGTCGTAGATGGCGAGAGTCGCCACGACGTCTCCGCCGGGCGAGTTCAAATAAAAGTGAATATCCTTACGACGATTCTCGCTCTGTAGATAGAGCAGTTTCATTACCATTTCGTTCGCGTTGCCGGAATAGATTTCTCCCTGTAGGAAGACGATCCGATTTTCCAGCAGCAAGTCTCCCAACGTCAGTTGTCGTTGTCGTTGGTAGGATTGGTAGGAGTACGAATCTGACAGCGGAAGAGGAAGTCCGCGATTCATGCGCAATCGTCCTTGTAACTCGACAAACTCAAAATACGATTAGAACGTCCGGACGCAAAAGATCGGGGCTGCCAACAAGCAACTCACCGGCCAGGCAAATTCAGGAGCCAGCGGTTGCGGCTAGCTCCGCATTGCAGGTTGTCGCAAACTCTCGGCCTCACCTCCATGTTGAGCCTCCGGAATAGCGTTCTCTTCAATGGCACTAACGGTCCGATCAATGGCAAAAGTATCATGTGGCTTCAGATCGATCGGCATCTCTTTAAACTTCGCCGTGGACGTGATCAACTCAATCACCTTTCGCTCCACGATTTGGTTCCGCAAAGCGTCCATCTGACCACTCTTCTCAATTCGAGCCCGCACACGCCGCGGATTTTCGTCCTTTTGTGCCGCAATCAGTTGAATTTCAGCTTCGTAGTCGGGGGGTTCCGCGTCAATTTTGTGGTCTTCAGCAATCCGCTCGAGTATGAAGTGCTCTTTCAGAGCCATCGCGGTGGATCGCAGATTATTTTGTCTAATTTCGTTCTGGTGAGCCCGGATCTCATCTTCACTAAAACCACTTGCTCGCAATTCCAATACTGAACGCTCTAGCTCGCGCTGAAATTGTCGTCGCAACATTTCGGGCGGGAGGTCCCAGTTCGCAGTTCGAGTCAACTGAGTAGTGATTTGTTCACGAATGCGACGTTGCTGATGATACCGCAGCTGCCGCTCCAGCTCTTTGCGAATGGCATCTCGCAATTCACTCTCGTCTTCAAATCCACCGATCCGGTCTAAAAATGCATTTGTTAGCTTGGGTAGTTCAAGGGTCTTGATGTCCTCAATCTTCAGGTCTACGGTGACTTCCTGTCCCCGTAGGTCTTCTCGATTGACATCGTTTCCCAGAGTAACGGTAGTCGATCTTTGATCGCCTGCTTTTGCGCCGATGACCAACCCGTCGAAACCCTCTATGCGCGCATCCCGGAACGAAAGATTGGACTTTACCTGAACCCCTGACTCGGTGAATTCCGTCAGAACTTCATCGCCACGACGGACGGTCACATGCACCGTCAATTGGTCGTCGGTGGCGACGTCGCCCTCTTTTAATTGAAGCTGACCATACTTGGCCAGTACCGTGCGAACCTGACGAGAAATCTCTTCTTCCGAATATTGATGAACTGGTCGTTCCAGACTTAACCCTTTCCATTCGGGCACGTCAAAGTCGGGTCTTACCTCAATGTCAAATTCAAACACCAGTGGACCGTCTTCCGGAATCTTGACGACGTCCACATCAAACTTCGGTTCGCTTATCGCAGCAAATTTATGATCCTCCGTGACTTGAGTCATGCTATCCATCAGCAATGACCCTTTCACCTGATCGACCATTTGCTCGTGAAAGCGTTTTTCCACCAAGTTCCGAGGAGCCCGACCGGTTCGAAAGCCGGGAACTTGGGCTTTGGGGGCCAATTCCTTCACGGCATTTTGCAAATAACGGTCGATGTCGGCGCGCGGCACGGTTACTGCCACGTGACGTTGGCAAGCACCCGGCTGAGTGATCGTTACTTCCAGCGCCAGCTTGGGCTTTTCGGAGCCAGTTTCAGACGTCTCTTCGGGTTGCGTTTCCTGTGCCGCCATAACTCATAATACCAATTGCGAGTCGGACGTCAAAAATGGAAATGAGCGGGTGATGGGAGTCGAACCCACGACAACAACGTTGGCAACGTTGTGCTCTGCCAACTGAGCTACACCCGCATCACTCTCCGCATGCGAATTGCGCACGCAATTCCAGCTCGGAGTATGGAAGGATTATAGGTAGGTGATGTCAGTACGCAAGGGCAGTTGTTCTCTGATAGCATCCTAAACCAGCGGGTTATTTGCCGGATTTGCCATCTGTGAACCCGCACCATGTTAACGAGTTTGCGAAAGCCGGTTGCGACTTCGCCAGCTACACCAACTCTGGAATAGGGTGTCGCATATCTACGAGGTATTGCGGGCGTCCACTGGGATCGGTAATCGTAGTTTTTTCCACGTCGATCCCCATCGCATGATAAAGCGTGGCAAACACTTCTTGCAGATGAATGGGACGTTCTCGAGCGTCTTCGGCATAGCGCGTCGAGGAACCGATCGCTTGCCCCATTTTCATCCCGCCGCCAGCGACAAAACCCAGCGACAATCGCGACCAGTGATCACGACCGGCCTGCGGATTGACGCGCGGAGTTCGTCCAAACTCACCCCACATTACCACGGAAACGTCATCGTAGAGACCTCGGTCATAAAGATCTTGCAACATGGCACTTAATCCCCGGTCCAGTTGCGGCAATTGTTGTCGTAAGTGCCCAAAGTTATTTCCATGCGTGTCCCAGCTGCCCCAATTGAGCGTAACTACCCGAGCCCCTGCCTCCACCAGTCGCCGTGAGGTCAGGAACATGTTGCCATCTTTTCCGTACCGCTCGCGGACTTGCGGATCTTCCTTGTTCAAATCCAGCGCATCCGCAACCTTGCCCGACGTAACCACTTCCACTGCTCGTTGCGTGTAGGTGTCCAGCGCGCCCATTTGCCCACTTGCATCGATGTCTCGCCGGATTCGATCCAAGGACGTCAGCAGACTTGTTCTGGTCGCCAGTCGGTCCGATGTCAAACTCCCGGCGAGTCGCAAATCGCCCCCCTGAGGATGATAGGGTTTGCATACCGCGCCCAAGTAGCCGGGATAGCTTCCGTTGTACGAGACGAACGCTGGCGCCCCGCTGCCCGAAGGACCAAGTAACCTGCAAGCAACGCTGCCGATCGATGGACGTCCCCCAACATTCTGCAGATTCGTTCGATTGTATCCAGTCTGAGTGTGATGATCGCTGTGATCATCGATCATCCCGATTAGGGAGCGAATCACAGAAAATTTGTCAGCGATCTGAGCCAGCCGCGGCAGATGTTCGCAAATCTCGACGCCAGGAACATTTGAGGCAATCGGATTGAATTCGCCCCGGAACTCGATCGGCGCCGCCGGCTTCAAATCAAACATGTCCTGGTGGGACGGTCCACCGGCCAAATGAATGTTGATCAACGCCTTGTGTGATGAGCTGCCACCCGCTCTTGCCTCCGCCTGGAATACATCAGCGAGGGTCAAACCGCCAATACTCATCGCACCGATCTTCAATACATCACGCCGAGAAACTCCATCGCAAAATCTCCTCTTACCTCCAAATGCGACGTTCAACATGAAAGAGTTCCTTTGCTGGAATTTCCGATCCGTCCGGATTATGTCTCTTGCACTGACTCCCTTTATATCGCTCCACCGCCACGAATCAATACGAGTCGATGTGATATGCGCTGGCAAAATCCAGAACGTACTTTACTTGCGCAGCTTGGTCGCCAGAAGGTCCAGCTGGCCTTTGAGATCGGCGAGCAGGAGATGAGGACTCGCACCTTCAGCCATGTGCGAGTAAAAGGTCTGAGATTGCGCGCCGTACGAAGAACCGAACTCGTCCGTTGACTTCTTTAGTTCACACAACTCGTAGTCCATCTCGGCGATGGTGGCGGTAGCCTGCCGTTGGTTCTGCCAGAGATAATCAAGCTGTACGAACAGGCCTAGCATTAACAATGCCTGGCCTCCCAGGGCGAACGGCAAGCCGAAAGTCCAAAGTTCAGGGCGCGTCGCAAACCACGACCACAACAGGAGTACCCCACCAAATACGCCGCTCGTCAAACCGGTCGCCAATAGGAACCACGCTCCGATCGACGTCGAGTTGCTCGTCGACCGCACACTTGGTTTGACTAAGTGTTGTTCCGCTTGGTTCCGTGCGGGTTCGACAAACGCCTGCTCCGCATTAGAGCCTGGCAATGGGGGATGTCCGCGGTCGATGCGATTGACTCCCAATGAACGGAGCAGCCTTTCAGCCGATCGCAGTTCCTGCTCAAGCTCCCAATCGCGTTCGTCGAACGGCGGCGCCATAGGTATCGGCGCGAAGCCGGCATCTGAGTCGGAATTAGTTTGGCGCTGCTCGAATTTGCCCGAGCGAGGTGCGGCGGATTCGGGTTCATTCAGGGTTGATTTGCAGCGCGGACAGGCCATTCGTCCGCGCGACCCTTCGGCCGACGATCCTGGCACATCTTGTTGACAGCTACGACACCACATAGGGTTTCCGGGCGCGGAGGATTTTCAGATCGTCCGCCAAGAAAATCGGCATCCAAGAAGGCAAACTGTATCGATTCCGTAAACTTCGATGGCCAAATATTGCCAGAATGAGAAGACTGCGTAAATTGTGAATGATGAGGTAGTTAGATGATAGGACGCTAGCGTGTGACCTATTCGGACGAGACTATCCGGTCGAATCCGACGGATCCATGTATCACGTATTTTTAGGCAATTTGATCTGCAATAATGTGACCTCAATTACCAACGGAGTTTTAATGCAAGGTCTCGGCGCCGTACAAAGCGTGAACCGAATGATGATGCTACGACCTGTTCACGCTGGAATTCTCGCCATCTACGAAGACGACTCCGCGATGATCTGATCCGCGAGGCGATCCATATCTTCCACATCCCCGTCCGCATATCCTTCCCAGATCGCACGGATGACTCCCTTACGATCTATCAAAACCGTAGTCGGGAAAGAGAACCCTTCTAGCTTGGCGGACTGCACCACAGACCGAACCGTCGTCATATTGCGATCCGCCCGACATTCGAACTGCGCGCCGGTCTCACGCAGCA
>JANNPR010001022.1:0-2087 GCA_031400345.1 Planctomycetota bacterium
CCGACGGTATTCATTGGTCCAGGCTTAGCGATGGGCCGGTCGTCACCAAGGGGGCGTTTGATTCGCACAACACGGTCTTTTGGGATCCGGGTCGCCAGCGATATTCGATGTACGTGCGATACTTCAGCGAAGCCGAATTTAAGGGGCTGCGATCGATCGGCGTGTGCCATTCGAAGGACTTCAAGACGTGGTCCGATCCGGTCGGGCTCACGTATCCGAATTCGCCGCCGCAGCAGATGTATACAAATCAAATCGCGCCCTATTACCGGGCACCTCACCAGCTATTCGGCTTTCCGACCCGATATGTGGCGCGCCCCTTAACCCACTATGTAAAGAGCCTGGACCCGGCGCCGTTACGAACTCAACTCATCGCGGCCGATCAGCGAGTCGGCACGGACCTGACCGACGGCGTGTTCATGTCGAGTCGCGATGGGCTCGAATTTCATCGTTGGGACGAAGCGTTTCTACGCCCGGGTCCGCAGGGTGAAGGTCGTTGGATCTACGGGGACAACTACCAAAGCTACGGTCTCTTCGAGACCAAAGCCGACGTACCTGGCCTGCCGAATGAGATCTCTCTGCATTTCAACGAAGGCGCGTGGCGCAACGATGCGCACCGCTTGCGACGCTACACGATTCGCCTCGACGGCTTCGTCTCGCTGCATGCTCCGCTGGCCGGCGGCGAACTGATCACGAAGCCTCTGAAGTTCACGGGCCGGCGTTTGTCGCTGAATTATGCCACGTCCGCGGCCGGTAGCGTACGAATCGAAATTCAAGACGCAGCCGGCAAACCCATCCCCGGTTTCACGCTCGCCGACGCGGATGAGTTGTTTGGCGATTCCAACGACCAAAGTGCCGCGTGGAAGGACTCCACGGACGTCAGCCGCCTGGCCGGCCAAGACGTGCGACTCCGCATCGTACTTCGCGACGGTGATTTGTACTCGATTCAGTTTGCGTTGTAGTCGGCACCACGTTGTAGAAGGCACCACGTTGTAGTAGGCACACTCCGTGTGCCGTTCCTGTTTTCTTTCGTCCATCCTCTTTGTTTTCTGTTGCGCAGTGGTACAACAATAGTAGTTACATAGGGTGGTCTGTTTGGCTTTGCCAAAAATCCGAAATCCGAAGCACCAAGTCCGAACCAAATCTAAAACCCGAAGTCGAAAAAGTCAAAAGCAAGTTCTTGTTATAGGAGCTGTTTGGAATTTCGGATTTCGAATTTGTTTCCGGTTTCGGATTTCGAGGTTCGGAATTGTTGGGCAAAGCCGGTATCGTTTGACAGACACGGAGTGTGCCTACTACGACAACGGAGCGTGCCTACTACCAATGTTCGAGCTATTCGATCCGGTCGATGATTTCCGTATGACGGCGGGAAACCTGCCACACTGGTATCAACCGGGAGTAACTTACTTCGTCACATTTCGCACCGAGGACTCACTGCCGAAGGACGTCACGGACTTGTGGTATCGACGTCGGGACGACTGGTTGCAGCGGCGTGGCATCAACCCACGAACGCCAGGATGGAAGGCGATTTTCTTACAGCTTCCCGACGAAGTACAAACCGAATTTCACCAGATTTTCTCGCGCGAGTATCTCGCGCATCTCGACAAGGGTTACGGCGAATGTGTGTTGCGTCAGCCGGAGCTGGCTCGCATCGTCGCCGACAGTCTCCTGCATTTCGACGGAACTCGGTATTACATGGGGGATTTTATCGTGATGCCAAATCACGTTCACTTGCTAACATGCTTGATCGGCGATACCGAGATCGAGAAACAATGTTACTCGTGGAAAAAGTTTACCGCGTGCAAAGTCAATCGGTCACTGGGAGATAGCGGACGATTCTGGCAGGAAGAGAGCTTCGATCATTTGATCCGCAATCCGGACGAGTTTGAATGGTTGCGGCGTTATGTAGCGCAGAACGGCACGAAGGCGGGTCTTGGCGACGGAGAATACCTTTTCGTCCCATCGGCAAAGTCGTCGTAGAAGGCAAAGTTGTAGTAGGCACACTCCGTGTGCCGTTTCTTTTCTCTCCGTTACGACCACCACGGCACTAAAAACACAACCACAGAATAAAATTCACGGCACACGGAGTG
>JANNPR010001027.1:0-6276 GCA_031400345.1 Planctomycetota bacterium
TCCCCCCATGAGAACGCCAAATGAACGACGTCATTGCTTTCGTAATGTTAACGGCAATGGAAATCGTGCTCGGAATCGATAATATCGTTTTCATTGCCATCGTGACCAGCCGATTGCCACAAGAGCAACAGGCCTATGCCCGTAGAATCGGCCTAGTGCTGGCACTTGTCGTTCGAATCGCGCTTTTGTCTGTACTAAATTGGTTGCTCGGTCTTACTGCACCGCTGATTAAACTGAGTGAAATCGGACTCCAAGGCAAATGGATTACCCCGGAGGTGGATTCCATCTCAGGCAAAGATCTGATCATGCTGTTTGGCGGGCTATTCCTCATCTATAAGAGCGTTTCCGAGATCCACAAGAAGCTCGACGGTGAACACGATAACAGTAAGTCGGGCAAAGCAAGCCTGGCAAGCGTGCTCATTTCGATTGTGACGATGGATGTGATCTTCTCACTTGACTCGGTAATCACCGCCGTTGGCATGGCAGATAACCTGTGGGTGATGATCGTGGCAGTGATTGCGGCTGTAGGCGTGATGCTGATATTTGCCGAGCGGATCAGTCGGTTCGTGGAAAACAACCCAACGCTGAAGATGCTGGCACTTAGTTTTCTGATGCTGATTGGCGTTATGCTTTTCGCTGAGGGAATCGGCACGCACATCGCCAAGGGTTACATTTATTTTGCGATGACATTTGCTCTCGGCGTGGAAGTACTTAACCTTCGATATCGATCTAAACAAAAGGTGACGGAACCTAGCCGGCCAATGCTCGTCGATTAGACTGAACGAAACGGACGGGTCCCGAAAGCAAGTGCGTGCCAATGGCAGCTGCCGGAGTTGGCTTTGAGTTGTCGAGAGTTTTCCTTCGGCGGCAAGCCCGTGCTTTGAATGCATTATGGGAAGCCGAACAAGCGGGCTACGAAGTTGAATACAACGAAAGATCTATGAGGCTTAAACTGTGAATGGTCCAGATTTTGACAAGAACGCTCTAATTCCTGTGATCGCGCAAGACGCGGAAAGCGGTGACGTTCTGATGTTAGCCTACATGAACAGTGAGGCGTATGCCGAAACGCTCGCCACGAAGCGAGTTGTCTACTTCAGTCGTAGCCGGAATAAGCTTTGGCGTAAAGGTGAGGAGAGTGGCAATGTGCAGCAGCTTCGTGAAGTGTATTTCGATTGCGACGCAGATACCCTGTTGGTCAAGGTTCAACAAATCGGCGGCGCGGCCTGCCACGAAGGCTATCGCAGTTGCTTTTTTCGCCGGGTCGACCCTGACACGCGAAGCATAAGCGTTGTGGGGGAGCGTGTTTTTGACCCCGCCAAAGTCTACAAAAAGTAAACACGACAAACTGTAGGGGCGATGCAGTTCCCTCGGTAAAACTTGTACTCGCGCGATGTGGAACAACATGGCTGAAAAAAGAACCCTACGATTGGGGATTCCGGCGGGGAGTCTACAGGACGCGACGGCAAAGCTGTTTCAACAAGCTGGATATCGTATTACATTTGCGTCGCGATCGTATTATCCAACCATTGATGATGACGAAATTGAGTGCCTTCTAGTGCGCGCGCAAGAGATGGCCCGCTATGTGGAGGCGGGAGTACTGGATGCCGGAATAACGGGATACGACTGGATTACCGAATCCGGAGCCGAAGTTGTCGAGGTCTGCGAGCTGATATTCTCGAAAGTTAGCCGCCGCCCGGTCCGATGGGTACTTTGCGTCCCAAATAGTTCGGCTGTGATGACCGTGAAAGATCTAGAAGGGAAGCGAATCGCGACTGAGGCTGTGGGGCTTACCAAAAGGTATTTGGCGAAGCATGGTGTGACGGCTTCGGTCGAGTTCTCTTGGGGAGCAACCGAAGTCAAACCCCCTCGACTCGCCGACGCCATCGTAGAAGTCACCGAGACAGGTAGTTCCCTTAAGGCCAACGATCTGCGAATTCTCGACGAAGTCTTGCAAAGCACTCCTCGATTCATCGCGAACCAGCGGTCCTTCGCAGAAACTTGGAAACGTGAGAAGCTTGAAAATATAGCGCTGATGCTACAGTCTTGCTTGGCAGCCGAAGGAAAAGTCGGAATGATGATGAACGTGCGCCGAGAAGATTTGCCCAAAGTACTCGACCTTCTGCCCGCTCTTCAAAAACCGACTATCTCTTCGCTGTCCGATCCCGATTGGGTGGACGTTAATACGATCCTGGATGAAACCGTTGTTCGGACCATCGTTCCGAAACTTAAGGCACTGGGGGCTCGCGGTATCGTCGAGTACGGAATCAATAAGATTATCGACTGAGAAAGAGTGCGGTCGTGGCCATCGTGTGCCAATGGCAGCCGCCGGAGTTGGCACGGATACTCAACAAAACCCCATTCGGCGGCAAGCCAGTGCTGAAGTTCGACTGAGGTAAACTATGATCGACCTGGCGAACGACGCCGACCTCGCTTCAACACTGGCTTGCCGCCGAACCAGCATTGTTCGTCTATCCAAGTCAACTCCGGCGGCTGCCAGTGGCACACTTCGCCTCGAGTTCGTCTAACCTCTGACCTCTCCTACAGTTCCTTTATTTCCACCTTGCGGACTTCAATACGGTCGCCGTGCCCCAGAAATCCAATGTGTCCTCGCTCACGTTTAAGACCTGGATGCGGCTGGCCGTCCATCGTCCCTTCAGCAGTCGCTTCGTCCAAATCAACATCGACAATGATTGTGTTGTTGACGACGACTTTAACTCGACGTCCCTGGCAAGTTACTTCCTGCGAGTTCCATTCACCCACGGGCTTTAACGAGCCACGTTTTGCTGGCGCAATCCCGTAGACAGATCCATGAAACTGATACGGCTGTAAGGATGTGTATTTTTCAGCCGAGTCATCCAGAATCTGCAACTCCGTCCCGTCCAAATGTAGGTTACCCTTCGCCAGTTTCGGACATCGAATTCCCAACCCATTATTTGCTCCGGGGGCCAACTTAAACTCAAAACGTAACACAAAATCTCCGTACTCTTTCTCACTTTGTAAGTTGCCGCTGGATCCAGTTACGCAAACAATGTTACCTCCTTCAACGGTGTAACTGTCCAAGGCGCCGGTCCAGCCCTTGAGTGACTTGCCGTCGAAGAGTGAGACGAAGTCCGCGTTCTTATCATCCGCGCTGATATTCGTCCCAGAGATTGTCGCGATAAATAGGGCCACGGCTCCTAATACTACGGCGGGGCACAACCACGTGTGATGCCAATTCATTACGTCGTTCTCCATTTGAGGAAGGGACAAGCAGGGCGTTTCAAATTTTACCTAGGTGTTCCCAACGTTACGTCGAAAGTCGTTGTTTCGTCGCCGCGCTTGACGCTCACTTTGACAGTATCGCCTGCTTTGTGTTTGCGAAGGGCGCTATCGATATCCTCCAGGCTGCCGATCTTGCTTTCGCCAAGCCGGATAATTACGTCGCCTGCTTGTAAGCCAGCTTGCGCTGCGGGACTTTCAGGCACGACTCCCATCAGTGCATAACCTTCGACCTGTCGAGCAAAGTCGGGGATGCTGCCTAAATACGGACGGTTACCGCCTCGATCGCGAACCGCACGTTTGGTTTCGCGGTACTCAGGACTTTTTTCCATGGCATCAATGGCCCGGACAATGTCGCCGGCGAAGCTGGATACTCTCCGCATCCCTTCGACATTGATTTTTTCGAAATCGTCACTTGGTCGGTGGTAGTCGTTATGAGTACCGGTGAACAAGTGAAATACCGGAACCTTCTGCGTGTAAAACGATTCATGATCACTTGGTCCGAAGCCACTCGGATCTTTGGTGATGGTGAAATCGTGCCGTTTATTGAGGTCGTCGATTAGAGAATCGAATTCAGCTGCGGTACCCGTACCATAAACGATGAGTTTGTTGTCATTGAGCCGACCAACCATGTCTAGATTTACCATTGCCACCGTCTTTTCCAAAGGAAACTTCGGCTGTTTGACATAATGCGAACTGCCGATCAGACCTTCCTCTTCACCAGTAAACGCAATGAACACAATGCGTCGATTTGGCTTTTTTCCGCTCGCCATAATGTCGCGAGCGATCTCGAGCAGCGCTGCGATTCCGGAGGCATTGTCATCCGCGCCGTTGTGTATTGCGATCGTACCAGGAGCCAGTGAGTTCCCGCTTCCGCCCATTCCCAAGTGGTCGTAGTGGGCTCCAACCACAATCGTTTCGTCCGCATGCGGTCCTTCACCAGGTAGTACGGCCACGACGTTCTTTACTTCGGATTCCTGAAGTTCGATGTTCGTTTCGCATTCGGCGAGCCAGCCATTCAACTCGTGGCTATGCGGCGTTGGGCCCTCATCGATCTCCTTTTCCAGACTTTCTAGGTCCGTGTTCAAGGCAGCACGAATAATTGGGTCGATACTCGAACGCGATGCGAAGACCACAGGCATGGTGCGACGACCAGGCGTGACACCAGCCTCACGGAAGCTGAGAATCCGGTCGAAGTCCCCTGCTACAAGTCGTTTTCCGGAGGATTGGATCTGGTCTGCCAGTTGACTAACCTGCGTACGATAGTTCTTGACGACTTCCGGTGAAAGCGAAGGCTCTTTGGCAAATGCCTGTTGTCTTTCTCCAAGTTTGGCAACCGCCTCATCAAAACTCTTGGCTGCGGCCGTCTCTGCCTCCTGAATTCCCTGAAAGTCATTCACCAAAATGACGGCCGCCGCGCCATGCTCATACGCGTTAGCAATCTTGCTTTGAAAAGTCGCGTAGCGAGACGCTTTGTTGCCATCAAAATTGCTGTGTGGATTGGATTGTTGGGGTTCCTTGCGAATCAAAATTACCACCTTGCCCTCCACGACCACATCGGCGTACTCATCGAACTGATGTTCTTTGGCCGTAATCCCATATCCCGCGAACACGACCTTTGCCGATACCCTACCGCTACCTCCGACGGACAAGGGATTGAACTGGTCATCGAGTTTTAGCTCGATGGGTTTGGCTGATTCACCCTGGACTTGGGGGCCTATCAGAATTAATCGGTTGTGCTCTTTGGGGCCGAGTTCAACCTTAGTGACCATGGCGAACTTTTGAAATGCTCCACCGTCGAAAACGCTGGTTTGTAAACCTATACTGGCGAACTCTCTGGCGATGAACTCGGCCGCCAAATCGATTCCCTTTGTTCCTACGCCACGCCCTTCCATTTGATCGGACGACAAATACTTGACGGTATCCGCCAGACGCTGTTCAACCACCTGGTGGTCTCCACAAAAGGCTTCCTGGGATACACACGCGAAAGCTATTGCCATCGCCAAATGGTAAGTCGCCAATCGGTAAGTCAACCGAAACATGCCCGAGTCCTTATGAATCATTGACGACCTCAAATTCATGTTGTGTAAGATCACGAATACCTGCTTAGGGTAAGACGATTCCCGCAAGAATGCAAAACGGGTTCAGGACGCAGCACAGAATTCGCCAGCGTGTAAGGTGGGATGGCCCGAAGTCATCGGGCCCAAAACTATATGCCCCAACTAGCCCCGCTGGGCGGTTTAAGGCATGCGGAAAACGCCCAGACACGGTGGACATACCCACCAATGGAACTCAGTGGCGAAAACGCGGGCGCAACGGCACCCTCTCGCGAATCTACCGAGCACCCACCAGTTGCGCCTGTTTCTTTTCAGCGATGATCTCTTCTTGGAGGCTCATCGGCATTCGTCGGTAGCAGGCTAGCTCCATCGTAAAGACACCTTGACCCTGGGTCATGCTGCGTAGATCGGTGGCATAGCCGAAAGTCTCTGCCAGGGGCACTTCTGCCACAATACGCGTCGTCTTATCCACAATGTCTGTAGACTGAATAATTCCACGACGAGACGTAATGTCTCCAACGATGGGACCTTGATAGTTCTCCGAGCATTCGATCTCAATCTTCATGATCGGCTCGAGCAAGGCCGGCTTCGTAAGACGGAACGTTTCGCGGAAACAATCCCGGGCACACGTTTGGAATGCTCGGTCTGAGCTGTCGACATCGTGATACGAACCGTCATCGACGACCATCTTCACGCCCACCACCGGATACTGGGCCAGCGGTCCCTTATGGATGGAATCCAGGAAACCCTTTTCGATTGACGGAATATATTGCTTCGGAATTCGCCCACCCACGATATTTTCTTCAAATACATGCTTTTCGGGAGAGTCGTCGGGAAGCAACTCAATTCGCCCGACAATATGAGCGTACTGACCGGAACCACCCGTTTGTTTCTTGTGTTTATAGTTGAATTCAGCGGTGATTGTTGGAGCTTCACGATAGCTGACCTTAGGCGGACCAAC
>JANNPR010001029.1:0-21363 GCA_031400345.1 Planctomycetota bacterium
GCTTCCGTCAATTTGCCTCCTTCTTCGAAGCCGACGTAACCTGGCGGCGCGCCAATCAACCGGCTAACCGTGTGTCTTTCCATGAACTCGCTCATGTCTAAACGTACCATGGCGTGTTCGTTATCGAAAAGAACCTCTGCAAGCGCCTTACACAGTTCCGTCTTGCCGACTCCGGTCGGACCCAAGAATAGGAACGACCCAATCGGTCGGTGGGGATCTTGAATTCCGCTGCGACTCCGTCGGACTGCATTGGAGACAGCTTGCACAGCCTCGTCTTGACCGACAACACGCTGGTGGATTCGTTCTTCCAACACCAGCAGTTTGGCGCGTTCGGTTTCTAACATCCGGGACACCGGAACCCCGGTCCAGGCGCTAACGACTTCGGCGACTTCTTCTTCGGTTACGTCTTGTCGTAATAGGCGCCGTTCGGAGACGGGCTTCACGGGTGTAGCATCTTCGGATTCGATACGCTTCATGAGTTGGCGGCGTTTCACGTCCAGTTCATACAGCCTTTGGAAATCTGCCTCTTGGACGGCGATGCTCGAAGATTGTTTATCCTTGATTGCTGCTTCCAGGTTGCGAAATTCGACGTCGATCGCTTGAGCTTCCTGGCGCACTTTTTGAACATCCCCAAGACCGAGTTTTTCCGCTTCCCATTGTTCTCGCAGATTGGCGAGTCTCAATTTCAGGTTGGCCATTTCGTCTTCGATTTCCGCCAGACGCTCTTGAGAAGCCTCTTCCGTCTCGTCGGAGAGCTGACGAGCCGCCAGCTCCAACTGCCGCAAACGACGTTGTACCTCATCAATTTCAGTCGGCACGCTCTCAAGCTCCATCGCTAAGCGACTCGCTGCTTCATCCACCAGATCGATAGCTTTATCCGGCAAAAAGCGATCGTTGATGTAGCGGGACGAAAGTTCTGCCGCCGCAACTAAGGCTGCGTCCTTGATTTTCACATTATGGTGGGCTTCGTAACGGGGCTTTAGGCCTCGCAGGATCGCGATCGTGTCTTCCACGGAGGGCTCGCCCACAAACACGGGCTGGAAACGCCGTTCCAAAGCCTTGTCTTTTTCGACATGTTTACGGTACTCGTCCATGGTAGTCGCACCGATGCATCGCAAGTCACCGCGTGACAGAGCAGGCTTGAGCAGGTTAGCGGCATCCGCAGCCCCCTCTGCCGCGCCTGCGCCCACCACGGTGTGTAATTCATCGATGAACAGAATGACCTTGCCGCCTGCGTCTTGAACTTCTCGCAAGACCGCCTTTAAACGCTCCTCGAACTCACCCCGGAACTTGGTACCCGCAATCAGGGCCCCCAGATCAAGGGCAATTACACGTTTATTCTTCAGGCTTTGCGGAACATCACCTTGCACGATGCGTAGCGCCAGACCTTCTGCGATCGCCGTCTTACCGACTCCAGGCTCGCCAATCAGCACGGGGTTATTCTTAGTTCGCCGCGACAGGACCTGTATCACGCGCCGGATTTCGTTATCACGACCAATCACGGGGTCTAGCTTCCCTTTCTCCGCACGTTCCACTAAATCAATTCCGTACTTCTGAAGCGCTTGAAACTTTCCCTCTGGACTCTGATCGGTCACTCTGGCACTGCCGCGAATTTGCTGTAACGCTGATAGCACGTCGGATTCACGAACACCATTCAGTTGCAGAAGTCGAAGGGCTTTGGACTCCACCTTGGCAAGCGATAACAAGAGATGTTCGGTGGAGACGAATTCGTCCTTCATTCGTTCCGCTTCTTGAACGCTGTTTTCCAAGACCTGACGCAGCTGCGCGTTCGGTTGTCGATTCACACTTCCCGACACGAGAGGCTGGCGCCCGAGTTCCGAAGTCACCATTTCGGCGAGTTGCTTAGAACCGGCTCCAATACGATCTAGAATAGGTTTTACTAGGCCATCGGTTTCGGTGATGAGTGCGGATAGTAAGTGCAGGGGATCGATTTCTGGGTGACCGCGTTTCTCCGCATCATCTTGGGCGCCTGCGACAGCCTCTTGGGCCTTAATCGTTAGTTTGTCGAAGCGAATTGCCATCGTTGTTTACTCCTATTGCCAGCGGCCACGATCGCTGCCTGTGCCAAGCTGACACAGATTTGTCGGCTAACGGCTTCCAATTGCAAGTGGCATTCCGAAATGCGTTGTAGTAGGCACACTCCGTGTGCCGTAACGGCACACGGAGAGTGCCTACTACAGCGACCCAACAAAAAAGCGTGGTGCCATCTCCGGGGCACCACGCCACGATAAAAATCAAGGTCGGCCGTTTCCTGCAGTCTCGAAAGCCGTGATCGTTGTATCGGGGAAGTTATTTTGCGTCCTTGACCTCAAATTCCGCGTCGATTGCGTCGTCTGCCCCAGTTTTTGATTCGCCGCCAGTGCCACCACTATCATCCGCTGAAGAACCGGAAGCAGCGCTGGTACGCTCGTAAATCGTTTTATTAAACGCATTCTGCGCCTGCTCTAGCTCTTCGATAGCGGCCTTGATTGCCGGCACGTCGTCCGTCTTGGCTATCTCACGAGTCTTGGCGACCGATTTCTGCAACGGCTCCTTGTCACTATCCCTTAACTTATCTGCATGCTCTTTAATGAGCTTCTCAATCTGATAGCAGAGATGGTCCGATTGATTTCTCAGGCTGGCCAGCTCCACTCGCTTTTTATCTTCAACGGCATGGCTCTCCGCGTCTTTCCGCATGCGCTCGATTTCGGTATCGGACAGTCCCGAGGACTGCTCAATCCGTACCTTAGCCTCTTTTCCCGACCCGAGATCTTTGGCAGACACGTTGAGAATGCCGTTTTGATCGATGTCGAATTTAACTTCAATTTGCGGAACACCCCGGGGCGCTGGCGGAAGTCCTTCCAAGTTGAATTCGCCGAGCAGTCGATTATCCGTGGCAATCGGACGCTCCCCCTGGAATACCCGCACCGTTACGGCAGTTTGGCTGTCGGCAGCCGTACTAAACACCTTCTTTTTCTCAACCGGGATCGTGGTGTTGCGTTCGACTAGTGCGGTCATCACCCCACCCTCCGTCTCGATGCCGAGTGTGAGAGGAGTTACATCGAGCAACAGCACATCTTTGCGATCACCGGCCAGCACGCTACCTTGAATAGCCGCTCCCACCGCCACGACCTCATCCGGATTTACCCCTTTATGCGGTTCCTTCTTGAAAATCTCTCGCACCAACTGTTGGACTTTGGGAATGCGAGTGGAACCACCTACCAAGACGACTTCATCGATTTCAGTGGGTGACAACTTCGAGTCTGTTAGAGCCTGTACCAATGGTTTGCGACAACGTTCGATCAGCTTGTCGACTAACTCTTCGAACTTTGACCGAGTGATCATGACTTGCAGATGCTTGGGTCCCGAGGCATCCGCGGTGATGAACGGCAAATTAATGTCCGTTTGTGGAAGCGAACTTAGTTCCTTTTTGGCGCGCTCGCACGCTTCCTGCAATCTTTGCAATGCCATGACATCTTTTCGCAGATCGATGCCATGATCTTTTTTGAATTGCTCGGCGACGTAATTCATCAAAGCTTCGTCGAAGTCGTCGCCACCCAAATGCGTGTCGCCGTTTGTGGCAATGACTTGAAATACTTTGCTCTCGCCGTGATCTCCGCTGGATTCAGCCACCTCGAGAACGGACACGTCAAATGTTCCGCCACCGAGGTCGAATACGACGATTTTCTCGTCTTTCTTTTTATCCAATCCATAGGCGAGTGCGGCCGCCGTCGGCTCATTAATAATTCGCGCGACTTCTAAGCCTGCAATCTGTCCTGCGTCTTTTGTTGCCTGCCGTTGAGCATCATTGAAGTATGCCGGTACTGTGATTACGGCCTTGTTGACTTTATGTCCGAGATAAGACTCGGCGGCCTCTTTCAGCTTCCGCAGCACTTTCGCCGAGATTTCCTGAGGAGTGTGTTCCTGAGCGCCAATCCCGACTTTAACATAATCGTCCTGTCCCCCAATAATCTTATAGGGGACCATCTTCTCTTCTTGTTCAACTTCGTTGTGACGTCGCCCCATAAATCGCTTGATGGAGTAAATCGTGCGCGTCGGATTGGTTACGGCCTGACGCTTGGCCGGCTCTCCCACCAGTACATCGCCCTTGTCGGTGAACGCCACAACGCTTGGCGTCAAGCGATTACCTTCGGCATTGGCGATGACCTTCGACTCACTTCCTTCCATGATTGCTACCACCGAATTGGTCGTTCCAAGGTCTATTCCAATTATCTTTTCGCCATGAGCCATCTGATTCTCCTTGTGGTCGGAAGCGCAATGACCTTTGTATGTATTCCCAGCGGAAGATTTCGCCGTCCATTTGGGGGAACAGTTCATCAATGATCGATCAGGGGCGCCCCACCTCTACGGCACCGCCATTTGATGTGAACGCCATTAAAGCAAAGGGTGTGCCGCTTCCAAAATCAACTAGGAGAGATGGTGTAAAGTGTTTAAAGAACAGGCTTTACCAAGTCAATAAGCTGGTGCCGTCTTGTGATCGGAACAATGAGACTGTCATTTTGGCATTGCGCCCCACACAGTGAAATTGCGAGGCTACCGGTCGGCGTGGTTGCGGTCACCCAATGGTGGACCACTAGGTTTTCGTTTTCCCTACGAGAAGTTTCGCCGTCCTCGGACTAAGATCGCAGAATGCAAAAAAGGATAACATCCATCACATTGCTGTGTGCTCCGGTTTAATCAAAGAAGGAACGCAACGATGTCGCAAAAGAAGTCGAGCAAAGGGACTCCTACTTCCTTGGGAAGCCTGACGAAGATCCTCGACAAGCTCGACCGGGAGTTAGTGCGTAACGTTAACGACCGCATCAAATTACTTGTTCGGATTGCTCACGCGGAAAAAGAAAAGTTAAACCTGCCGGCCAAATTCAATTCTGAAATGGAACAAGAGTCCGTGGGCCGCGCAGTGTCGAATAACCGCGGCCCCGCCGATGAACGGTGCTTACGTGCAGTATTACGTGAGATTGCCAGCGGTGCGAAGGCCTTGGTGAAACCCACGAAGGTCGCTTATTTAGGACCCCAGTACAGCTACAGCCATCTGGCGACTATTCATCGCTTTGGACAAAGCGTCGAGTTTGCTCCCGTAGCGACTATTGCCGCTGTGTTTGAGGAGGTCAATCGTTGCTTCGCGGATTTTGGAGTCGTGCCATTAGAGAATTCCACCGATGGCCGGATCGCCGACACGCTTGACATGTTCGCTCGCCGACCGGTGCGTATCTGCGGCGAAGTACAATTGCGAATCCACCATAATCTGTTGGGAAAATGTCCTCGATCTGAAATCGTCGAGATTTATAGTAAGCCGCAAGCTTTGTCCCAATGCCGCGACTGGTTGGCGAAACACTTACCCACAGCTCGGATCATTGAAATGACAAGCACTGCGGCCGCCGCTCAAGTCGCAGTTCAGAAGCATGGAGCGGCGGCTGTGGCGAGCCTCCAAGCTGCCGAGAATTATGGCTTAGACGTGATTGCCGCCAGCATTGAAGACAATACGCATAATGTCACTCGTTTCGCCATTATCGGCGGGGAAACATCCCCGCGAACAGGCCATGATAAAACGGCATTGATGTTGGAAATTCCTCATCGGCCTGGGGCATTAGCGGACACTACTGCGATATTTAAACGAAATCGCCTAAACCTCACTTGGATCGAATCGTTTCCAATGCAAAGTGCGAAGAGCGAGTACTTATTCTTTATCGAATTTGAAGGACACGAAACGGACACGCGAGCCAAAAAAGCACTTGCTGCCTTAGCTCGGCGCACGGTTCGACTAGAGGTCTTGGGATCATACGCTAGATCCGAGCCGGTCGATTGATCCATCGAACAAGAAAAGGAAGAGGCCCGGTTGGCTGCGGGATCCCAACCGGGCCTTTTCACCGTGAAAAACTGCAGAATCGCCCAACTTCGGGCATGTTTGTCGCCGCACCTTGACGACGTTCGCTAAGATTCACGGGGCATCCATGTGATCAACGGGGACATCCTTGAAACCACTTCCTACGGCATCGATACGATACCTTAACGTTACGTCATTAAAGCAGACGGCGTGCCAACGTCGGCCCGCGATCGTCAATTCTTTAAGTTGCCAGGAAAAAACCGGAAAATGTCGACGGGTCGGCTGTTATTGCCTGCCGAGGAATGTTTGACCTATTGCAAGATTTACAAATGGCATGCTTGGCAACAAGCATTCTTGCTTGTTGTCGTAGGCACGCAAGGTGTGCCGTCCCGGGCGCACGCAGTGTGCCTACTACAACGTGAATTCATACGCAGTAAGGTCATGACTGCCTGAGTTCATTGGGCTGGCGCAGGAATTCTATTTACTAGGCTGGTCATCATGGCTCGAAACACAGACTCGAGAGTTTCAAATTCGCGGTCTTCCGCTTGATAGACAAAGACGTAGGTTTTGCCGTTCGCGTAGAAGCTACGGGTTTGAGCAGAAACCAAAAAATCGAGACAATAAAAATGCAGGTCATAGCCAACCAGTTGAAATTTCCCGATGTCCTCCGAAGCTGCTTCGGATTCAAGGTTTTGGTAGTCCGACTGAAATGTCTTCACAACTTCTTCAGTGGATCTCCAAGGATTAATCCATTCTGAGAATACCTCTAAAGACCAAACGCCACCCCCCGGACTTTCGAGTGAAACCAATCGCACCGACTCAGAAAACTGGTCGTCGGTGACGGTCCAATTCTCCGGATAATCAAATTGCACTCCGGCTCGGTCAAACACAGCTGCCATCCGCTGTTTCTCCGGATTTTCATTCCTGGTCAAACGCCAAACAGAGGTTCGGAACGTTGCGGAAAGGGCGAGGTAAGTGGACTTCGAGGTTGACTACGATTTTTCGGACTGAATAACTACCGGCTGGCAAGACCTTCGGAGCGGTTCCATTTAACGCCGTATTCTTTCTCCAGATCGCGATACCAGTCTGCAAAAACCTGTTCGGCCTCACTCATCGCAACATGATACGTCTGAAAGTTCAGATGGCTTTCGAGAAACTCTTGGCGCCGAGCCTCCAGGGTAGGTGACTCCGACAAAACGCGGACCACGTAAACGACGGATTGGGGATGGTTAACGGCCACACCAATTTCGCCAACCCCCAATGCGAACATTGCCCGCATAAACTCAACTCCAGGAGACTCGATGTTTTCCACGCTGCTAATCGTCGGAATGTTGCTGCCAAATGCCAGCGATCCGGTGGAGAGCCAGCTGAAGTCTCGCGTTTCCAACACGGCCACTCCTGTACTGTCGCCCATCGACTCCTGGAGCGTCTTTTTGCTTTCACGTGCTTCTTTCGCCAGACGTTCGGCATCATTCTTGGCAAGTTTCAGCGCTTCAACCCGTTTCCAATAATTAACTACGTCCTGTTTCGCATCGTCAAGCGTGGGAACATACGCAGCTCTCTCGTCGGTTTTCCAGAACAGGTAATCGCGATCATTCTGGGTCGAAATCTGTTGCGGCGAATTCATTGGCAGACCATCCGTGAAAGCAATTTCCGCAAATGTAATCTGCCGCCAACCTTGGTCGGGGATAAATGTTGTTCCCTTGCCAAGATCATGCTCCGAGACTTCTATGGGATCGAGCAAAGGTAGCGACCCAAATTCAAGACCATTGGCTTCGGCGACCCTTTCGAAATCTGGCTTCGTTGGTTTCGACGCTTGCTTCTTGACTGCGGTCAACGCGGTCCATTTAGCATGCTGTCGGCCGTAGGATTCAACTTCCCGACGGACCGCGGTAAACGCAGTTGTTAAACGTTCTCGCGCTGGGCGAAATGCTCGCTGGTTGGCGATCTTGAGTCGAATTTCTTCGCGCAAGGCGTCGTCCAGTGGCTTGTAATTCGGTTCCTTTTTGGGCGGCGTCGCTGGCGGTTCGACCTTGGCAGCAATGGATTTTTCTTCATCCGTTTGCGGCACACCGTCTTGCAGCGATGAAGGCTCCGATTTTTTCTGGTCTGGTTCGATTTTTCGATCTGTTCTCGGGTTCTTATCGATTGCGTCCTTGACTGCGTCTGCCGATGACTTGGCGTCTGCTGTTGATTTCGGAGGAGCTTCGTCGCCAGATTTAACTTCTGCTTTCGCTTTACGCCCCGCCTCTTCTTCTTCTTGGGAGACGCCTTCGACTGGAGCAGGCTCTTGGACGAACTTTACAAACAGGGGGGCAGCCGAAATTGGCAGGCGACTTGTCTTCCCGTCCTCCGGTTTGGTTTCTTCGTCGGCGTCATCATCTTCCTGCTTGTCATCTACCTGCTTTTTATCTACCTGCTTTTTATCCGTCGAAGAGTCAGGAGTTGCGGACTTATCACTGGAACCCTGCGGCTTCGGTTTTTCAACCGACTCCTTGGTGTCGGACGGCGCATTAGGATCTGGTTGAGTGTCCGGCTTTTCATTATTTTTTGTCGGTTGACCGGCTTCCGGTTCCTGTTCCGGTTGTTTGTCTTTTGCCGACTCCTCTGGAATTATGAATTCGTTCTTATTTTTCTCGTAATATTCCGTGATATCCGGGTCGGTGATCTCTGGTTTTATCCGATCAACTTCCTCAGTGCGAAGTCTCTCGGAATCGACGCTTACATATTCAAAAGCTGCTTTCTTACGCCGCTTGAATCCTGGTTCTGGTGACTCCGGATGCGAATAATCGTCCTTGAAGTTTTCGTATAGCGTGCGGAGCTCATTTTCAGCCGGATCCGATGAAACTTTAGAAACATATTCGGCAACTTTGAGCGGCGCGACTTCCGCTTTGACTCGCCGGTGAAGTCGGTTGTAATAGTCCCATATCGCGGAAGGCGTAAGAGACACCGTACCCGGTCGACTTAGCACCAATGCTTGCTGCGCCATTAACTCAACGCGCAGATGTTCGAACAGTTGTTCAACGGACATGTACTTGGAGACGGTCTGCTGATGAATAGCGCCGTGCTCACTGCGTGGGAAGAGGCCATTCGAGAGTTCGTCCAGGAAATCTTGAATTGCTTCATCCGTGACCACAACACCCATGGATTGTGCTTTTCTGGCCAACACCATGGTTCTGACAAGTTGCTCGGTATCATCATCGCGTGAAATCCCCGGATCGCGTATCTGGCCGGTCTGTGGATCACGGATCACCCCAATTCCTTTGGGGGTTCCCTTTTGCTCGAGCGTCCGTCCGACGACCTGGTCTAAAAACCGCACAGTTAAGTTGTGGTTCATGCGAAAATCTTCGATATCTGATTCTCGCAACGATCCGTGCTTCCAAGTCACGACGACTTCGTTAGCGCGGTCACTATCCCTTGCCTGAGTTTGCAGGTAATCCTGTACGATACTTCCGACGGTAAACACGACAATCGCCATTACGGCGCACGCCGCCAAAATCATTCGTTGGTGGCGGCGGAGCAACGCGAGCGGATTGGCCATACTTTCATCTCCACGGATCGCACGGAAGCCGTTCCGCTACGGATGGGCGGTTCGGATGGATATTGTTCACAGTCCGCCCTGTAACGGTCGGGGCGGAATGTCGAGATTGTATGACTGAGGGCCCTAAATTCAATCCCAATCAACCTCTAAAGCTACAACGGCATGCGCCGGTGTGGGGGAATGCATCGAACATCCGGGGCCGACAAGCTCAACTGCGGTTGGGCAACATTATTACCTGATATAAAGAGACGCAGAGGCCAGGTTGTCGGCAGAGTTTCCCTAGATTTACGCTGCCTCGACTGCCGTGCACCGACGTGCAGGGCCTTTACGGATTCGGTTCCAGACATTATTCAGTTAAGTGGTTACCCCACTGCCAAAGTACTTTCCTATGCCTCCTACGGTCGCTTAGCTATGGCCAAGAAGACTGACAGCCCGAATCGCCGATCGCTGGTAATTGTTGAGTCTCCTGCCAAGGCAAAAACTATTGGAAAGTACCTTGGCAAAGGATTCGTAGTTGAAGCAAGCATTGGCCATGTCCGTGATTTACCCGATGGTGCCAAACAGGTCCCGCAGGAATTCAAAGGCGAGCCCTGGGCGTATTTGGGGGTAAATATCAATGACGACTTCACCCCCATCTATATCGTTCCGCCTGGCAAAAAGCCACAAGTCGCTAAGCTAAAAAGCCTCCTTAAAGATGCGAGTGCGTTGTATCTGGCAACGGACGAAGATCGTGAGGGAGAAGCAATCAGTTGGCACTTGTGCGAGCTGTTGAAGCCTAAGGTTCCAGTGCATCGATTAGTGTTTCATGAAATTACTGAAGAGGCAATTCGCGACGCTCTAGCTCACCCCAGATCCATCGACCAAGGGTTAGTCAAGGCCCAGGAGACGCGGCGCATTTTGGACCGGTTGTATGGATATGATGTGTCGCAACTGTTGTGGAAGAAAGTGGGGCGCGGACTTTCGGCAGGTCGAGTTCAAAGTGTTGCCGTGCGCTTGATTGTGGAACGGGAAAGAGATCGCCGGGCCTTCGTTTCGGCCTCTTATTGGGATTTAATTGGCTCGTTTGCCACCGACAAGAAGGAACCGATTCAAGCTACGGTGGTATCGGTCGATGGACGGCGACTGCCATCGGGAAAGGATTTTGATTCCGCGACGGGCCGAATCAAAGATCCGGACTTGATGTTGCTTGACGAAGCCGGAGCTCGGTCGTTGGCCGACCGTTTACGAACCGCGAAATTTGGCATCACATCCGTCGAGGACAAGCCCTTCGTGATGCGCCCCTCGCCACCGTTCACCACGAGCACCATGCAACAAGAAGCGAACCGGAAGCTGGGGTTCACGGCTCGCCGCACCATGAATGCCGCTCAAAGTTTGTACGAAAACGGCCACATTACCTACATGCGAACCGACTCGACCAACCTGGCACAGGTTGCTATTGCGGCCGCAAGAGATTTGGTGCGCTCGGCTTATGGAAGCGAATACCTACCGGAGGAGCCTCGTCTTTATCGTTCCACCGTTAAGAACGCTCAGGAGGCCCACGAAGCAATCCGACCTGCCGGGCATCCGTTTGAAATGCCTGAAACATTGCGATCGCAACTCGGTTCGGACGAATTTCGGCTCTTTGAACTAATCTGGAAACGTACCGTTGCCAGCCAAATGACCGACGCGCGCTGCCGCCGCATCACGATCTCTATTGAAGGGGGCGGTGCGGTTTTCCAAGTAAGCGGAAAAACAATCGAGTTCGCAGGTTATTTGCGGGCCTACGTGGAAGGCTCAGATAACCCTGAAGCTGAGTTAGCAGACCGGGAGACGTTGTTGCCGCTGGTGCACCCGGGGGATCCAGTGGCCTGTGAAGACTTAGCGTCGGTGAGCCACGCAACTCAGCCGCCCGCTCGTTATAGCGAAGCGTCGCTCACGCGTAAGCTGGAAGAAATGGGGATTGGGCGACCTAGCACTTACGCCTCCATTATCGATACGATCCAAAAACGTGAATACGTCTTCAAGAAAGGAAATGCGCTCGTCCCTTCGTGGGTTGCATTTTCCGTCACGCGATTACTTGAGGAACATCTTGCTGCGTTGGTCGACTATCACTTCACGGCACAAATGGAAGACGATCTTGACTCGATTAGCCGCCGCGAAGCGGAACACGTCGCGTACTTGCGCAAATTTTATTTTGGTAATGGAACGCCCGGTTTACGCGATCAACTAGAAATAAAAGTCAAAGAGATCGACCCACGAGTTCTCAGCCGATTCACACTTGGGACACCCCCTGGCGCAGAAGAAATTGTATTGCGAGTGGGTAAATTTGGCCCTTTCTTAGAGCAGGGCGAGCGGAGAGCCAGTATTCCCAACGGATTGGCACCTGATGAACTCACTTTGGCCAAAGCCGTCGAGTTGCTCGAACAAGGTAGCCGCGACAATGAACCCTTGGGTGTGTGCCCAGACACCCAGAAATCAGTATTTCTTAAACAAGGGCGTTTTGGACCATACGTTCAATTGGGTGTAGCAGTCGAAGACGAAAAGCCTAAGAACGCGTCGCTCTTGCGCGGCATGCTACCAACGGAGGTCACGCTTGAAGTCGCGTTGCGGCTTTTATCGTTACCGCGAGATCTAGGGCCTAATCCGCAGTCCCAAGAAGCGGTTATCGCGGCCAATGGAAAATTCGGGCCGTATGTGAAATGCGGTAGCGAGACGCGCTCGTTACCCGCAGAAATTTCCCCACTGGATGTAACCCTCGATCAGGCCATGCAACTATTGGCTCAACCAAAGTTGCGCGGCCGCCGCCAGTCTGCACCCCGGGAGCCTCTGAAGGTTTTTGACGTATCGCCCGTGACCCAACAGCCCATCCGATTGCTCGACGGGCGGTACGGACCCTACGTAACTGACGGAGTCACCAATGCGTCGGTTCCCAAGGGAACGAATCCAAACGAGCTTACCTTCGAACAGACTCTACATCTTCTAGCGGACCGTGCCGCCAAGGCTCCACCCGAAAAACGAGCCAAAAAAATCACTCGAAGCGGTAAGCCTGCGCCTAAGAAGGGTCCATCGAAGAAACCAGCGACCGGAAAATCCACTACTAAGAAGACTCGGCCGACCAAGAATAAAGCTTCTCCGGCTTAAAACATTTCGCGGGTGTCTCGCGATACCGTGCTAATATTCCCGTCGGCTAAGGATCCTGTCGTCGCAGCTGGTCTAGTTCACTTCAGCTGACACTTGGTCTAACTGAACTGGGGGCTCCGCAGCCCCTTCAATGTCGAAAACGTGCCCATCGAGTCGCAGAGAGCGGAATTTCGTTCGAACGCGAGGGGCCATTGCCCGAATCTGCAGTTCTGCCCCACCCGCGAGTATATGTCGCCGGGTCGTTAACAAGTCATTTATTGCCTCACGTGAACAATAGCCGACTTGGCTAAAATCGATACTTACATGGCGAGGTCGATATCGCTTAACTAAATACAACAATTCGAGTTCTAGCTCGCCGGGCGAGCAGATTACGTTTTGCTTGGTGAGGAAAATGACTAAGAAATCGTCCTCTCGTTCAAAACGACAATGTTTTAAATGAAACATCTCTCTCGTCAATCTCCGGTCAATCTCCGGTTCCGTCCGATTTTCTACGCAGTCTTTTTTTGGACTGCGCCAATCCGCAACTTAAGCAATGCATGTGCCAAATGGATAAAACGATGTGAAAAAGCCTTAACTGATGGTGCTGATGAGAAAAATCGAAAGGTTTACATTGGAAAGGTGGTAGCGAATCGACCTATGTGAGTGATTCAAATCCACCCACACATTCTAATTCGATGTAAGATAATGCAACAATTGCGTAAGGATCCGCCAATAGTAATAGACAGGATTGCAGGATCAGCTTGCATACCCATGAGCCATATCGCAGGCATTGGGGAAAACTTCAGGCTTGCCCAGTTTTACGCCACCATCTAAAATCAAGACACGTCTAGAGTTCAAAGCGGCGATGCCTGCTAGCAATGCCGCCCCATAATACACGACGGGCTAGTCGACTTGTCCCTTTAATAGTCACGGCCCGAGTTGAGTCAACGCGTCTGCTCGCAACTTGTCTGTTGGGGAGACGTCTTGTCGGCCAGTCCTTTTAAATTCCGATCAAGAGGAAAGCCAGCGACGTGGCACTTCATCCAATCGACCGAGAATTGATTCAACAATGCTTGGCACAACACCCACAGGCGTGGAAGAACTTCGTCGACCGCTTTCTGGGTCTGGTCGTGCACGTAATTCGACACACCGCACTGACCCGTTCGTTTCGACTAACAGCACAGGATAGTGAAGATCTTGCGGCAGAGATGTTTTTAGAAATTGTCGAAAACGACTACGGCATTCTTCGCCGGTTTAAAGGAGAGTGTAGTTTAGCGACCTATTTGACGGTCATCGCCCGACGCGTTGTGGTCCGTGAGTTGATTAAGCGAAAGAACTTAATTCGAACGTCGGACGCTACTGACAGGTCGACCGG
Source organism: Planctomycetota bacterium (assembly GCA_031400345.1). Lineage (GTDB taxonomy): Bacteria > Planctomycetota > Planctomycetia > Pirellulales > Pirellulaceae > JANNPR01. Next base: position 13,861 of record JANNPR010001029.1, read on the forward strand.
TCATTCACGTGAAACTCGGCCGGAAGATCGGATCAGTGATCGCGACGAAATTGACCGACTGCTGCGCGGTCTCAACGGAACTGAGGCGGACGTCGTCCGCATGTATCATCTTGAAGGTAAGTCCTATCAAGAAATAAGTTGTAAGATCGGCATGCCTGAGAACAGTGTGGGTCCGACTCTAAGCAGAGCCCGCGACAAGATGCGCCGGGGGCGAGTGGACTCGGCGATTCACTAATTCTAACGGCCTACCGTCAGCCCTCTCACGGGAAGACGATAGCTTGCGTGCGGCGAACCTTCGACGTTGGCTGACCTGACCGGTGGGCCCATCGGTTGCCCCGGCGTCGCGGGACCAAAATGTGATTCCGTCAAATTGATCGCCGGATATCCTTCGACATACGGACGAGTCCAAATATCGCTGTCCGCTCCGGCGGATTGATTAATGATGTAGCTGCCCACTTCAAGACGAAAGGTTAATTGTGCAGGTGGAAACTGAACATCTATTTGATGTGGTAACGAGACTGCGTCCTGAGAAATAAAACGATGTTTCGAAGCATGGGAGGAGGCGAGAGTCCGGCCCGTCGAATCTCGTACCTGTTGTTCCAAAACCCATCCATAGGTTTCATGAATCACGGTCACCTTCGTGAGTTCCCCTTGGGACGTTGGGATGCGCGAGTGGATTTCCAATCGGCCTTGACCACTGGCGTACGGCCCCGTATGGATGCCGCCCGGATCGAAGTTGACTAGTCCGAGTGCGTCAAAAAGCCACTCTGGCTCGATCGGCATGATGTTTTTGGCGTTGCTTTGGGCGAACTCCGCATGTCGTGCAAAGTACACTGCCGGTGGCGATGTCCTTTTCACCCACAGCCAAAATTCCTCATTATTGCTGCCCAGGTCCAGCTCCGGTCCGGAAAGTCCCATGAACTGCGCGCGCAGTCGGATGTTCCGCGGTTGCTCCATCACCAATTCGGCTCGCAGGGGGAGCGAGCCGGGAAAAGATATGGAAGCCGCTTCTGTTCTTAGCTGTTGCACGCGATGCGTGTTGGCATGGACCGCATAAATCACTTCTGGAAGATTTGGCGGTCCGGCGAATGCGGCTGGCGGAAGTGGCTCGACCAGTCGAGAGTTATGGCATGTAGCGCCACTGGCTGCGAACAGCAAGGCAACGCACCATAAGATTCCCAACGGTTGTGTTTTCAATATCGCTTCCTTGCGAAATGGCCTTGTTAAACAGCGTCGGCGAAAAGTAGCTGCGAAAGTTCGCGTTGAATTTCCAGAATACGTTCAGAGGTCCCCGGAATTCGAACTTGCGCCTTATATTCGGTTTCGTTTCGAGAGCAGTAAAGGACTAGCTTTTCTTCACCATTGGCATCGCATTCAGTCTCTTCGAGTCTCAGGATCCGGCGTCGGATCATGAGCAACGCTAGTACGTACCGCAAATCGGCCTTGTCAGCTCGAGCCTCCAATTCGGAGAAATACGATAATATGACGTCATTTGGTGCAAGTTGCGGCTTCTTGCTGTTGGCATCTGGAACTTGAGATTTCCACCATCCTAGAGCGTCGTCTGGCGGCCCTGCCCAAGCCCCGACCGAGAAATCTTTACGCACAACATCGGCACCAACAGTGTGCAATGTGCTGAAAAACGATTCGCCGGGTAATAGTTCTTTGTTCGTCATCGAACAACGACGTGTGCATCGCTGAATCTCGAATTCCATGAACATGCGACTCGCCGCCTCGTGTAATTTCGCGACAGGGCGGCGGAATAGTACGCGAAACAACTTATTCACTCAATATGCAGTGAAGAACCGACTATTTGTGCCCATTGGTCCAATGTCGAACTTAACCTGCTTACCGCAACGGGGGCAACTTCCCCGGTAGGCCGAATTATCGCAGTTGATGTAAATTCGCGAATAAACACCGCAACATGCGAAATGGACCCCAATGAATCGGCGTGATAAGGCGGATTTGGGGGTCTCTTGGTTCCGCTCACGGTAGCTATCAAAATGTTCGCCCGGCATGGCATTGTTGAACAGAGCGCGAGATTTTGTAGATTTTAATCCGATATAGTCAGAATTCAGCTACAGTCAGAATTCAGCTATAGTCAGAATCCAGCCTACCGCGTGAACTTTTCTATAGCTGCAGTGTCTGTTGCGATGGTGTAGCCTTAGCATCTCCCCGGGATAGTAGTCAGCTAGGTTTGCTTGACCATACCAAAAGTGTCGACTAGATTTACAGAACGATTTGATGGAATTTATAAATAAGGGTTTTCCGGTGAACCTTCGTCTAGGCAGCCTACTACGACTATCTTCGTTGCTTACCAGGAGTAGGCCGTAGGGGTTTTCTGCTTGTATCGCGCCAATATTCAACCCCGAGGCCAAACACCTCGGGGTTTTTTTGTTTGCAAAATGGACGAACTTGTTGCCTGGCATTGTCAAAGGATCGCTCAAATGACGGAAAAACGCATCATCAAGATTTTCGATACCACGCTGCGCGACGGAGAACAGTCTCCTGGCGCCAGCATGAATCGGTTAGAGAAACTGAAAATCGCGCAGGCTCTTTGTGAGTTGGGTGTAGACATTATTGAAGCCGGCTTCCCAATCGCTTCGCCGGAGGATTTTGAAGCGGTCCGAGATATCGCACAAAATGTGCGAGACGTTACTATCTGTGGTCTGGCTCGATGCAACGATCTGGATATTGATCGAGCTTGGGAAGCTCTCCAGGATGCAGCCAAGCCTCGCATCCACGTTTTCCTGGCGACCAGCGCGATTCACCGGGAGTTCAAGTTGAAGATGTCGCGTGACGAGATCATTGAACGCACGGTGATCGGCGTAAAGCGAGCGGCGAGATACTGCGACGATGTCGAGTTTTCGCCGGAAGACGCGGCTCGCACCGAGCGAGATTTTCTCTGCCAAGTTGTGGAAGCGGCGATCTCTGCCGGAGCGACAACCGTAAACATTCCCGATACCGTCGGCTACGCAACTCCGGCGCATATGGGTGGGACAATTGCCATGTTACGCCAACGTGTGCCTAATATCGCCAAAGCCATAATTAGCGTGCACTGTCACAACGATTTGGGTTTAGCTGTGGCAAATAGTCTGGCTGCGGTAGAAAATGGCGCTGGTCAAATCGAATGCACAATTAATGGCATTGGCGAACGTGCTGGAAACTGTTCGTTGGAAGAAGTGGTTATGGCGATGAAAACGCGCAGCGATTTCTACCAATGCCAAACAGGCATTAAATCTCAGCGATTGGTTCCAATCAGTCGGCTCGTCGCATCGATCTCAGGCTTACAGGTTCAGCGAAATAAGGCGATTGTTGGCCGCAACGCCTTTGCCCACGAAGCTGGTATCCATCAGGATGGCATGCTCAAGGAGCGTACGACTTACGAAATTATGTGTCCCGAAGATGTCGGCTTTTCCAAAACAGACTTGGTGCTGGGCAAGCATAGTGGTCGTGCGGCCCTGGCGGATCGAGCCAAAGCGATGGGTTATCATCTGACTATCGAGCAGCTTCAGACCGTGTTTGAAGAGTTCAAACGTCTGGCGGACAAGAAGAAAGAGATTTACGATGGCGACATAGCCGCATTGATCGAGAAGTCGATTGGTGGTGTCGAGCACGAGGAGTGGGGACTGGTCTCGTTCGAAGTAACGTCGGGGAGCGGTCGTCGGCCGCACGTGAAAATGACGTTGCGACGTGGCACTCAAGAGTTTTCCGAAGAGCTTTCGGATGGAGATGGGCCAATTGATGCGGCCTTCCTGGCGACAGAGAAAATAACTGGCATTTCACTTCGATGCCGCGATTATCATGTCCGTAGCGCAACCTTGGGGCATGATGCTCTTGGCGAAGTAACGCTGGAAGTTGAACACCAAGGTGAGTCGTTTCGGGGACGTGGATTGTCCACAGATACGGTAGAAGCCACTGTCATGGCGATTCTGAATGCTGTCAATCGAATTGTTCAATCTCAAACATCGCCGGCACTCGACGCGCGCTAGAGTTATATGGCCTGGTTACGAGTACAGACGGGAACGTTAATCGGTAAAAGTTGCGAATTGGTGGCTCGCGAAACAATTATTGGCAGGCACCCCAGCTGCGATATTGTGTTACCCGAATCGACAATTTCGCGGCGACATGCTCGCATCCGTCGGGAAGGCGAACAGTTTTTTATCGATGATCTCGGCAGTCAGCATGGTACGTTTATCAATGGACAACGGATAACGGGTCCCAAGCGGTTAACGACGGGCGACCGAATACAGCTCAGCCAGGGAGAACTGTCGTTTCTATTGACCCTGCCCACCGAACCCAGTGCGGATGCGGATGATCCGCGAGATCACTCGTCGACAATTGTCACGTGGCAAGACGTGTTATCCGGGCCTGGATCCACGACGGATCCGAATTCGCCACCCAAGTTAAAAGCATTGCTCGACATCATTCATAACGTAGGCGTTTCGCTAGACCAGCAGCAAATTTTTCCCAAAATTTTGGATAGTGTGTTTCGTATCTTCCCGCAGGCGGATCGCGCCTACATCCTTCTTGCCAACCCAAAATCGAATCCAGGGGGCGACCCGCGTTTGGATGTTGAGGCAATGAAGCTGCGACACGAAAACAATCGTTTGTCCAACCCGGTCAGCCGCACTGTCGCGCTCCGAGTTATGGCAGAAGGAACAGCGTTTCTGAGCAGTGATGCCTCACAAGACGTGCGATTCATCTCCAGTGAATCGGTACACGGTTTGAAGCTGCGATCCGTGATGTGTGCCCCCCTAATCGGTACCGCCCGAAAGCCCATGGGCATGATTCAGGTCGATACTCAGAATCCCAGTCGGCAATTCACGGCGGACGATTTAGACGTGCTGGTCAGCATCGCGAATCTAACGGCGCAATCGGTCGATCACGCTCGGTTGCACGACACACAAGTTCAGTTTCATCGCCGTGAGCGTGATATGGAGATTGCTCGACAAGTTCAACTACATTTCCTACCCGCCGAACCGCCGATCGTGCCCAATTATCGAATGCGTCATTACTACAGCGCCGCAGACGGCGTGGGAGGCGACTATTTCGGGTACACGAACTTGCCGGACGGACGTTGTGCCATAACGATGGGGGATGTGGCAGGAAAGGGAGTTCCGGCGGCATTGCTAATGGGGCGTCTTTGCTCGGATGTCCGCTACGCTTTGGTCACCCACCCTCAGGCACCGAGTGCCGTAGAATTCCTGAATCAACAATTTGCACGTCAGGTGGGCTATAACTGTTTTATTACCTTCACGCTGTGTTTGCTTGATCCTATTCGTCATGAATTGGTGGTCGTCAATGCTGGTCACATGCCACCGCTCTTGCGCCGCGCCTCGACAGGAGTCGTCGAGTCTTTAGCGACGGAGGTTTCCGGCCCGCCTTTGGGCATTGATGCAGCGCTTCAATACCGTCAAGTTACCGTTCCTATCGGACCGGGCGACCTAGTCTGTCTTTATACCGACGGAGTCAATGAGGCATCCAACGCAGATGGTGATCTGTTTGGCATTGATCGCATCCAATCCTTGGTGCAATCATCCGATGATGCCGATTCAACAGTGCGGGGGATATTAGAAGCTATCGAGCAGTTTACCGAGTTGAAGCGGCAAGACGATGATATTTGCATTGTCTGTTTTTCGCGCGACCCGTGATAATCTGTCGCTGGAATGGGTCTCCCGGCTCATTCCCATCACGAGCGGATCCAGCGGACCAACGGGACTGGTTAGGCGACGAATGCCAGCCAGTAAAAGCCCCAACCAGTCACCGCGGTCAGAAACATTCCAGCAGATGCCAACCAGCCCCAAAATGCATGCGAATGACCATGCGGGCCGGGCTCAGGAGGCTCGGGAAACTTTCGCACTGCCTGCACTATCACATAAATCCAGAGCACGGCGGTGGGTACCGCAAAACAGAGGTGAACGAACAGCGCAATGCCGGCAGGGCACGTCCAAGCTCTTTCGCGATCAAAATAGGGAGACGGATCCGCGCGATCTTCCCAAACAGAAAACCATTGAATATCGATTTCAAATGCGGTGATCGCCGCAAACAAGATAATTCCCAATACGATCTGTATCCGCTTATGCAAAGTAAAGCGTTGACGCCGCTTTACCAGAAAAATGCTGACGGCCAACACGGGCAAAACCACCAGCATCGCCAGCACCACGATATCCATCATGATGGAGCCACGACTGCCTAAGAAACCGTCTATCCCCGGGAATGGAGTTCGCGTGATTATCTGGCTGAAAATGATAGTTTCTTTCCTGAAAGAATTCGTGCCCCGGAGCGTGCTTGTCGATAGGTCCGCCCACCTGGACATATTTCAGCCGGAGGTGCGAGCCTGGGAAATCTCGCTAATGGCTCCGCTTGCGTTCGGGTGCAATTCGGGTGCAATTCGTGAACACGGTACCCCTCGAGTGAAATGCTTACTGTCCATCGCATTCCCAGTCTATTCGTTAGGACCAGCCGTGTGGTAGAGTGCCCGCAAGCGGTCCATCGCGAAATCTGACAAGTAGGTGGGGACAATGATATACCTGGATATCGTCTTACGCTGGATACATATCTTGGCAGCGATTGCCTTGATGGGTGGTTCTATTTTCGTACGTTTCGCTTTGCTCCCAGCTTTAAAAAATTTGCCAGCCGAAACTCGCCGCCAATTGGAAGGTGATGTCAGGTCGAGTTGGTCCCGCATAGTGATGCTCGCAGTTGCCTTGTTGCTCGTCACGGGCCTCGTCAACTTCGGACTAGTTGCTTCACGCTATGAGTTTACAGGACTAATTACAACGCCTCTGTATCACGCTTTGTTAGGTACTAAATTCTTGCTGGCTCTACCCATTTTTTTTATCGCCAGCCGACTGGCGGGACGAAGTGAAGCTGCGGTTCGGTTTCGCGAAAACGGGCGATTTTGGGTCTCTGTTAATCTCACGCTGGCACTCTTAATCGTATTGATTGCCGGAGTTTTACGGTACGCGGATCGGGTGCCCAAACGATCGCGTCAGGCGTCCCAATCTCTGCAATCGGAATGGAGTATTTTGCGGACCGATTTGCCGCCCGTTTAAAGTTACACGCCAGGCGATTGCTCATTTTCCGTCCTGAACTACCCTGAAATGCATGGATACGAAAACCCAGAAAAAGATTGACGTATTGCAACAACGCTTGCAGAAGCTCCGAGCACAACTGGCCGGGGCTCGCAAACAGAACGATGAACCCGAAGAAACTCGGCGTATTGAACGGGAACTCGAGGCTGTGGAATCTGAGTTGGTAAAGCTCAAGGCCTCCTAATCGGCCTTTGCCGATAATCCGGGCGGCACGACCCTGACGAATTTCCCCAGTACGGGCGCGCACGCTCGGCGCTACCACGCGGTTCGTATATTCGTTGCACTCTCACCCTGCGGGCGTCACCACCGTCGCCATTCGACCTCGTTCTCCTGGGGCCCAGAACTGTGACGTGAGCTACGTTTGTAGGGACGAATTCGTCCCCATCCTGACAAGCAACGGGACGACAGA
>JANNPR010001040.1:0-8302 GCA_031400345.1 Planctomycetota bacterium
TTGTCGAGCTTTGTGTCCATGCATTGCCATAAGTCTGGGTGACGGTTGGCCTCGTATTTGGCTTCGGTTGCCAATTGTTCGAGCGCATTGATTTCGAGACTGCTGTGGTCGTCCGATAAGTAGTCGTACAGGCTTGGTTCACAAACCATGAATCCACCGTTGATCCAGCCTTCCCCCGCCTGCGGCTTTTCCGTGAATCGCTCCACGACGCCTTCGTTCAATAGCAGGCCGCCAAAACGCGCAGGTGGTCTTACCGCCGTGATGGTCACCAGTTTGCCAGACCGCCGATGGAAATCGAGTAGTGCCGTGAGATCAACGTTACTAACCCCATCGCCATACGTAAGCATGAACGTATCTCGCGATAGCCAACGCTGCAGCCGTTTTAGGCGACCGCCCGTGTTGGTGAGCTGACCGGTGTCGACCAGGTTGACTACCCAGTCCTCCACCACCGTCTCTTCGCGCATCATCTTGCGACGGCCAAAGTCGATCGTCAGATTGCCGCTCAGACTATAGCAATCCAGAAAGTACTGCTTGATGGAACTGCCGAGGTAACCCAATGCGATATGAAAGTTGCAGAAACCGTGTTGGGAATAGTGCTTCATCAAGTGCCAAAGAATAGGCTTTCCGCCAATTTCCACCATCGGCTTCGGTCGCGACACGGTCTCCTCATGTAGTCTCGTTCCCATTCCTCCGGCGAGGACAACAACGTTCATAACGGACCCCTCCCTGGAAACCGTTTGGCTCTAAGAGCCGATGGAAAATTGGGCAAGTGGCAAATAGTAGCCTTTTGTCAGTAAAGCACCAACATGAGTTAAGGGTGGAGGGTTCGGAGTGCCGGTTGCCCCGTGCTAGCACGACGCGTGAACGCTGAATAGCAAACCGCGCCCCTACTCCCTAGACCCTGCACCCTCTCTGGTAGACATTCGGCCGTGCGCATTTACGCTGAGGCAGGGCAAGAGTTGAATTTGGCCCGAAGGCCATTCTGGCGGTGATTGTTAAGCATATTGACCTTGGCTGAGGCGGTGACCGTTGTGTCTGGACGGCCTGTTGCAAAACAAACCTGCGGAGGAGAACATCCAGCAAGCACGACCAATCTTTCGTACTCGTACTCGTACTCCTTCTCGGCCTCTCTGACGCATTCGAGTACGAGTAGGAGTAGGAGTACGAGTAGGAGTAGGAGGGAACGATGTGCTTAACATTTACATTCTGGGAGACAACGTCATGTTGAGTCGTTCTGCGCTTGGGATGGCGCTGTTGGCAATTTCCAGTTGCGTTTTCGACTCTTCGCAAATCATCGCAGCGGATCCCATCAATGTGCTATTCCTGGGCGATCAAGGACATCATCGACCATCCGAACGTTTTCGCCAATTGCAGCCCATCCTGCGTGAACGCGGCATCTTGCTGACGTATACGGAAAACGTCGATGATTTGAGCCCAAAACGGCTACAAGAATTTGCGGGATTAATCGTTTATGCGAACATCGACAACATCGACGCCGCTCAGGAGAAGGCGCTGCTGGACTTCGTTGCGGGAGGCAAGGGGTTCATTCCAATTCATTGCGCGTCGTTCTGTTTTCGCAACTCGGACGCATACGTGAAATTGGTCGGAGCTCAATTCCAACGCCATGAAACGGGGGTGTTTCGTACGACGATCTCCGATTCAGACCACCCGATTCTCAAGGGTTACCAAGGCTTCGAAAGTTGGGATGAGACCTATGTGCACACCAAACACAATGAACAGGACCGGGTCGTTCTAGAATACCGCATCGAAAACGGGTCCCGAGAACCGTGGAGCTGGGTGCGCACGCACGGCAAGGGACGCGTTTTCTACACCGCTTGGGGCCACGACGAGCGTACTTTTGGCCATCCGGGTTTTCACAATCTCATAGAACGCGGTATCCGTTGGACGGTGGGAGGGGATGCCACTTCGGTCGCTTCATTCTTGGATCGGCCAAAGATTACCCAACTCCGCCAAGACTTGAAACCTTTCCAATACGTGGATGCCGACGTACCGTTTTATCCGCCTGGCAAACAATGGGGGACGACGGAGCGTGGTCAGAGGCCGATGCAACTGCCGGTGTCGCCCGAAGAATCCATCCAGCATATGGTGACCCCCATGGGTTTCGAAGTTCGATTATTTGCGAGCGAAAAGGATTTACAGGGCAAACCCTTAGCAATGAACTGGGACGAACGCGGTCGTCTATGGATTTGCGAGACGTCCGACTACCCAAACGACTTGCAACCGCGTGGTCAGGGCCGGGATCGCATTCGCATCTGCGAAGACACCGACGGTGATGCAGTAGCGGACAAGTTTACTGTTTTCGCCGAGCAGCTTAGCATTCCATCGGCGATCACCTTCTACCGCGATGGCGCGATCGTACAGGACGGTCCGCAGACCATGTACCTGAAGGATTTGGATGGCGACGATCAAGCCGACTTGCGCCTACCCCTAATTACTGGTTGGGCACTTGGTGACACCCATGGAGGCGTCAGCAATTTCCAATACGGTTTGGATAATTGGTATTACGCGATGCAAGGGTACAACAATTCAGAACCGGTTCTTACCAATGGGCGATCGGTAACGCCGTTTCGTATGGGTTTCTTTCGATTTAAGGTCGAAGGCCAAGATGACAAAACAGCGGTAACGGAAATCGAGTTTCTCCGCTCGACCAACAACAACACTTGGGGAATTGGACTTAGCGAAGAAGGACTTATTTTCGGCTCGACTGCGAATGGCAATCCCAGCGAGTTTTTATCCATCCCAAACCGCTATTACGAATCGGTACGGGGTTGGTCGTCGACCGTTCTAACGGGCATCGCGGATAGCAATCAATTCGAGCCGGCAACTGAGAAGGTTCGCCAAGTGGATCACCATGGCGGTTTCACGGCAGCGGCTGGCCATGCGTTGTATACGGCTCGTAACTATCCCCCGGAGTACTGGAATCGAGCGGCATTTGTCACAGAACCTACCGGTCATCTGTGCGCGACGTTCATCATTCGCCCCGACGGCGCGGGATTTCGATCGAAAAACTCTTGGAACTTGCTCGCCGGTAATGATGAATGGATGGCGCCAATCATGGCGGAAGTAGGCCCTGACGGTAATGTCTGGGTAATCGATTGGTACAACTACATTGTGCAACACAACCCGACTCCAGCTGGATACAAGACCGGCAAGGGAAATGCCTACGAATCGGAACTCCGGGATAAAAAGCGCGGTCGCATCTATAGACTGGTCTATCGGGGTGAAAAACGAGCTACGTCGCCAAAGCAAACGGGTGATGCGGCGCAACAGGCACGAAATGATCTGCAAATACGTAATTCCTCAAAGGACGCGAAGCCGACTCGCAGGCAGAACTTCCTTATCGCGATGATGCGGGCGGGTTTGAATTCGGACAACTTCTTATCGCGCCGGCACACACAGCAATGGATTGTAGAACATGGGGGAAAAGACCTCGTGCCTGAGTTGTTGAACTTATTGACCGACACAAGCGTCGATAGTATTGGGCTAAACACTGCGGCAATTCACGCTCTCTGGACGTTACATGGTTTGGGAGCACTGACAGCTACAGAGGATAATCGCGGCAATGTAAAGAGAGTGGCCGAATCACTTCGTCATCCGTCAGCCGGAGTTCGCCGCAACGCTGTATTCGTGCTGCCACGCGACGATGGAACACTGAAGGCGATATTAGAAAGTCAAACGCACAAAGATCCAGATCCGCAAGTGAGACTGGCTGCACTACTAACGCTTTCTGAATTGCCGCCAGCGTTGGAAGGCGGAAGAATTAGTCTTGCCGCTCTAGACGACAATGTAGTGGCTGCCGATCGATGGTTGCTTGACGCTGCCACCAGCGCAGCGGCGCGTCACGATATCTATTTCCTGAAAGAGTTGCTTGCTCGTGCCAAAGTCTCTAACGCTCAGCGGTCAAAGGACTCTCATCCCGTAGCCCTTAATTCCAAGGTTCAGGAACGAGTTGCCATCGTCGCCGAACACTACGCCAGATCCGCTCCAACCGAGACCGTTGTGCAGCTTTTGGATTTGTTAGCAACGGCAGCTGCGCCTGACGCCGAGTCTGTCGTCAATGGATTAGCCAAAGGTTGGCCGAAGGACAGACCATTAAGTCTATCAGCGGATGACGAAAGGGCGTTAGTCCGCCTGGTGAACGTTTTGCCGGCAGCTTCGAGGGGTTCGTTGGTAAATTTGGCAAGCCGCTGGCAGTCTCCGGCGCTCGAGGCTCACGTTGCCGAGATTGCCAAAAGTTACCTGGCGATTGCCACGGATGATAAACGATCCGATGCGGACCGCTTCACAGCGGCGCGCCAGCTGGTCGAGTTCCGTCGAAACGACGTCGAAACCATCCATAGCTTGGTGAAGCTCATTACCCCGAGAGCCTCCAACGAGTTAGCAAAGCGACTCGTCGAGGCCATCGGGCTGAGTGAAGCCTCCCAGGCGGCTGACACGCTTATTGCTCAAATGCCTTCATTTACGCCTAGCGTCCGCGCCGATGCGATGCGGATCTTGTCGTCGCGTAAGGATTGGACTCAAGCGATGTTAGAAGGTTTGGAATCAGGGAAACTCATGATTAACGAACTTTCGCTTGATCAAAAGCAGGCTCTTGCCGGACATCCCGACAAACAAATAGCAAAGCAGATGCAATCATTGCTTGCTAAGGGAGGGAGTCTGCCAAACCCGGATCGCCAGAAAGTCATCGACGAGCTGTCGCCGTTCGTTTTGAATGTTGGCGACCCTGCCGCGGGAAAAGAGGTCTTTAAGAAAACATGCGCCAAATGTCATGTGCATGGCGGCGAAGGCACCAAAATCGGACCGGACTTGACTGGCATGGCGGTGCATCCTAAACGCGAGTTGATCGTTCAGATTTTAGATCCTAGTCGCTCTGTGGAAGGCAATTTCCGTATTTACACAGTGGTTACGGATGAGGGCAAAGTATTAAATGGTTTACTGGCGTCCGAGACCAAGTCGGCCATTGAAATAGTTGATTCCGAGGCCAAACGGCAATTGATTCTGCGAGAAAACATCGACGAGCTGATTGTATCGCAAAAATCGTTAATGCCCGAGGGCTTCGAAAAACAACACTCGCCGCAAGAATTGCGTGACTTACTGGAGTTCCTCACGCTACGCGGCAAATATCTACCAATCCCGTTTGAAAAGGCCGCAACCGCAATTAGTACCAAGGGGCTGTTTCATAGCGAAAGTGCCACAGTTGAACGGTTGGTATTTTCCGACTGGTCCCCCAAAACCTTCGACGGTGTACCGTTTCATTTGGTGGATCCGCAAGGAGATCGTGTCGCCAATATCATCCTCTTGCACGGGCCACAGGGCTACCTGCCTCCGCAGATGCCGAACAACGTGGTGCTGCCCTGCAACTCTCCCGCGAAGGCGGTGCATTTGCTTAGCGGCGTCAGCGGCTGGGGATTTCCTGCCACGTCTCAGAAAACGACGTCACTGGTCGTCCGCCTACTGTATGCCGATGGGCAGACCGAAGACCATGAATTGAAGAACGGAGAACACTTCGCCGATTACATCCGCCGAGTCGACGTGCCGGGTTCCAAGTTCGCATTCGACCTGCACGGGCAGCAGATACGATATTTGGCGATCGTTCCACAACGCTCGGAAACGATTGCACAAATCGAACTTATCAAAGGGAAAGATCGAACGGCTCCAATCGTCATGGCCGTGACTGTGGAAACGAGGTAGGCGCGGTTGTTGGCATCTGTCTCATAAAGGTAGGGTATCGGCCAGAACAGGACGACGAGGCTATTTGAGGCGACCGAAGTAGCAGGCTCCCAGATAGCCACGAGGGAAGCACGCCCCGTTGCGCTTTGGCAGCTCAAACCTCGCCGTCCTGTTCCTGGACCGATTAGACACCCATCTTGTCTGGCCGGTTTTCCCACAAACTTGGTCAGACTGCTTTCCACCCGCGGTACCAGAAGACTTCCTGTCTTCTCTCCGCCTTATATTCATCGCATAACACCCATAGGGGTCTTATGAAAAAAGTCAGCCGAAACGAGAATCCCTATCGCGCCACCCCAGGTTGCAACGACGGTATCAGTTGTACCGATCGCACCAACTAAAACAGCGCGAGTTCATTGCTTGCCGACGCAAAACAGATGGTGTTCACTGCGAATAAAGAGCCGTCCATTGGATATCGCTGGTGAAGCGTAGCAATACTCTCCTAACGGATTTTCAGCAACCACTTCAAATTTTGGTCCTGGGCGAATAATTTTCGTAACTCCATCATCAGCGACGAAATATACCAGTCCATTGGCGGCCACCAGTGAAGCACTGAAATGCGGTGCCATTCGCTCGAGCCACATTAGTTTGCCGTTGTCAGCTTCATAACAACTGCCAATTCCGTTGTCCGCGGCTACCAGAAAATAGTCGCCAACCACGATCGGCGAGGGTACGTAGGAGCAACCTTTGGTCGTTCTCCACACGATGTGGGAGTCATCCAAAGTTCCCTTTCCGTCGGGTCGAATTGCCAAAATATGATGTTCTGGAAACCCAGCCGTAAGGAAAACCAGCGAACCGTTGTCAACCATAGATGCCACGAACTGTTCGGTCGGGCCAGGCAGGTACCAATGCCGAGCTCCATTGTGTGGATCGTAACTGGCCACGCACTTACTGCCGGACAAGATCATCTGAGTTCGGCCGTTGAATTCGCGAATGATTGGCGTTACGTAACTCCGCGTGTTGTTCTCACGCGGTATTCGCCATTGAACTTCACCATGATCGCGTTGCAGGGCCACAATGTAGCCATCCCCATCGTGATCGCCGTTGACGATCACGGAGTCTTTAAACAGAACTGGCGAACTGCAATAACCATGCACACTGGCGAAGCGACCAACAGAAACTTGCCACTGTTGCTGGCCGGCGAAATCATACGCGGAAACAATCATTTCACCTGGCGTACGCTCATTCAGACTGGAAGCATCTGGCTTAAGAAATGCAACATAGACCATTTGTCCATCCGTTGCAGGCGTGCCTGAAGCGAAGCTATTGAGCTTGTGTTTTTTCTCTAACGGCGCCCGAACGACCGTCTTCTGCCACAAGATGTTTCCCGTGCGGCGTTCTATAGAAATCAATATTCGATCGCCCGTCTTCTCATCGCAGGCACCCACGAAGACTCGCTCATTCCACACGATCGGTGAGGAGTGCCCCGTTCCCGGCAGCGCAGTCTTCCAAAGAATGTTATCACCGTTGGTTCCGTTCCACCGAGTAGGAATTTCTGAGTCGGAACTTGATCCGTCACCACGGGGCCCACGCCAACACGGCCAATTTTCCGCGAACGTCGGCCGAGCGACTGAGAGGATGGCAAGTAACAGAAGTGTTAGATGGGCGAGTGTTTGACGCATTGTGGATCCACAAGTTCGATACTGCAAGCGAGTGATGAATTGCCACGACCGGCGATTATTTTGCTCAACTTGTACTGGTTACACGGAACCAAGATAACCGTAGCGATGGGCAATTCAAATGCTGGTGACCGGTGCGAAGAGAGAGACGTGGCCTACAATGCCTGTCTCGTGTTGCCGCGCCCGTCTCGTTCCGAGCAGTGGCACTTCGAAGGTCGGGCGGCACCTACGGAAGCCAAAAATGATACAGTACGGCCGAAAGTTCGGACGCCATAAATCCGAGGGTCAAGCTAATGCTAACCAGAAGCCATAACCTTAGAACGGATTGATTCAACAGATCAGTCATCTGCCGTTTTACGCCGCTTGAAAAAGAGTAGGAGTTCGACGTCCGAGAAACTCTAGCTCGCTCGACGCGTACGTCTGCAGATGGTCCGATAAAAATGAAAGTGCCGAGTTTTCTGGTAAGGCCACCACTCGTTGGCACGACGGGACCAACTCTAAACTTTGTTTTCGGTAGGCCACTGAACGTTTTTTGAACCCGAAGGGTTCGCAGCTATTAGCCGGGGGTCGAGCGCAGCGACACCCCCAGAAACCCCCCATACGGGGTGGTTGAGGTGATAAGAAAAGGCCTCCGGTCGATTGCGACGAGTGGAGTCGTTGCAAGAATAGCGCGAGATGGCGTGCTAGGCACGAGCCATTTTGTTCCCGGGCCAATGCTAAATAGTTGGTCCCTCTGCCGAATGCGGACCGGAGGTCTTTGCTTATCAGCTCAACTTTACGATGTAGTTGGCACACTCCCAGTGCATTAACGGCACACGGAGTGTGCCTACTACCAAAGCTTGTACTATGACGCAGGCGAAATCCGCAGCCGCAATGGTTGCAGCTTTCGAATGCAACTATAGATCGGCACTCGCGGAATTCGGCGAAACCCTTGG
>JANNPR010001042.1:0-3461 GCA_031400345.1 Planctomycetota bacterium
GACTTCCGAACGAGGCGCTTGTCAATTGTCGAGTTTTTCGACTCAAATCGCAATATGGCGCCATTCCAGACTCCGTATTTAGGGTCGCGATGTCGCAAAAATTCGACAACATAAACGCTTTGATCACGGTTCGTCATTGGAGTTCTCGATAGTGGTTCCGGACGTTCGGATGTTTGAGCCACGCTTTGAAACAACGCCATCGCAACATAGAATCGGGCGGCTTCAGGGAGGCCTGCGTGTTGCCGAGCAACCGGCCACGTGGCTATTGAAACTCCAACCATTTCAGGTACGACGAACTGTGAGCTCGGCAAACAAGATTTACATCATTGGAATTGGTGACGACGGCATTGAGGGTCTCACGACAACGGCGCGAAAGCTAGTCGAACAGGCGGATGTTTTGGTCGGTGCCGAGCCCTCCTTAGCAGCGGCAACTGGAGGGCGGGCTGAACGCATTCTAATTGGTTCGAACCTAGATAGTGTGGTTCACCGCCTAGCAGAATACGCAGCCAAACGAGTCGTTGTCTTGGCTTCTGGCGATCCCTTGTTTTATGGAACGGCGCGCTACTTTTGTGAACGTCTCGGAAAAGAGCGCTTCGAGGTCGTGCCGCATGTAAGCAGCATGCAGTTGGCATTTGCGCGAGTCAAAGAGAACTGGGACGAAGCTTACCTGGCTAATCTGGCGTCCCAGGGATTGGAACTCGTGGTGGAGAAAGTCCGCACGGCAGAGAAGGTCGGTTTATTTACGACCGAGTCGTCCTCACCTGCGGTCGTGGCACGAGCATTACTGGAGCGGCATATCGACTACTTCACTGTCTATATCTGCGAAAACTTAGGGGCACCGGACGAGCGAGTTACCCACGCGGAACTCGCAGACATAGCGTCGCACGATTTCTCCGCGCTGAATGTCATGATTTTGATTCGCAAGCCGAACGCGCCGGACCGGCCGAGTTCGATGATCGGTCGCCGGTTGTTCGGAAATCCAGATGAACGATTCTTGCAGACGCAACCCAAGCGAGGATTGCTGACGCCTGCCGAAGTTCGTTGTATAGCGCTTGCCGAAATGGATTTAGGACCCGCGAGTATTGTCTGGGATGTGGGCGCCGGCAGCGGGTCGGTGGCCATCGAGGCCGCACAAATCGCCGCGGGTGGCCAAGTGTTCGCTATCGAGAAGGATCCAGACGACTACCAACTGATCGCGGCGAATGCAGCTCGATTTGGTGTTACGAATTTGATTCCCGTGTTAGGTCAGGCGCCTGAAGTTTGGGCCGACATGCCCCGTCCTGACGCGATCTTTGTCGGTGGCTCGGGGCGAACGGTTGCTCACGTCGTCGAAATGGCCTACGACCGGCTGCGTCCCGTTGGTCGTATCGTAGTGAATGTGAGCAGTGTCGACAATGTGTCGACCGTGCAAGGTGTCTTACAGCGTTGTGCTGGTGACGTTTCGGTGTGGATGATCAACGTAGCTCGCGGGACCGACCAATTGGAAACGTTGCGATTTGAATCGTTGAATCCAACGTTTTTGCTACGGGCGATGAAGAGGTAGCCGGTGACAGAACTCAGCTCGGATTTGGCGCCCCTAGACGTCGTGGCAGTAGGTGCCCATCCTGACGACGTTGAAATCGCTTGTGGCGGAACGCTAACAAAGCTTGTTCAACAAGGCTACCGAGTCGGAATTATTGATCTGACCGACGGCGAGCCCACGCCAGGCTCGCCCGCTCCGGCGCACCGTTTGGCAGAAGCCAAAATGGCGGCGGAAACGTTGGGGACTCACGTTCGAGTGACGCTCGAATTGCCGAATCGCCGCCTATTCGACTGCTTCGAGGCCCGAGTAGCCCTGGCCAGAGTACTACGCAAGTTTCGGCCTAAGGTGGTCATCGGTTTTGGTGACAAGACCCCCATGGCTTCCCCGGATCACTGGCAAGCCATGCAAATAACTGACGCTGCCGTTTTTTATGCACGACTCAGTAAGTGGGAAGACCACTTCGGCGAATTGCCCGTGCATTATGTAACGACGCAGTTGTATTTTCGACTGGCGTTTGAACCCATGACCCTAGCCGGTTTCTGCAGCCATTTCACGGTAGATATCAGCGATACGTTGGAAACCAAGTTAGCGTCGGTACGCTGCTACCAATCTCAATTTCCACCGGCGAAATCGTACATCTTCGATCGCATTCGTGGGGCCGCATCCATGGCTGGGGCAGCGTGTGGTTTCGTCGCTGGAGAAACTTTCGTGAACACTAAACCGCTCGGCACTCGTGATCTCATGCAATTCGTGACGCTTTAAAGGTGGGGCGGGAGCCGTTGGATGCCAAACGTCAACCCTCGCCTACGGTGATGTAGGCCGACCGGGGTGCAAAATTGCAATTACGGCTACGCTTCGATCGGGCAGAAGACTGGAGTAAACAGTCAGCCGAATCATTTCAATGCACTGTAGTCGATCATTTAAAAAATCCGGCCATGTATTTCTTGGCTGGCCGTGCACTACCGGGGGGTTTGGCCGGTGAAACTGGATCGCGCTTGTGGTCTTGAGTGATATCAGGTTCTGGTACCGGCGGACCGTGAATTGGAAATTCATCTAGAGGGGACGTAGACTGCGTACTACTCCGGTCGACGCAGGGTTTCCCGTCGTGATCGCAGGGATGACCTTCGATTTGGGGTTGGAACCCAATGGGCGGTTGATGCCGTATCCGAGCGCCTTCTATCGCAGGATTTTGGAATCCAAAACTAAGATAGACCGGCAATTTCATCGGAATCTCGGCCGGTCTTAGCGGCGCTCGTTGGGGCTGCTGTTCGAGCTGGGCAAGAGTCTCCGGACCACCGCATTTCTTTTCAGCCTCGCAGGGCTTATTGCGACATCGCGGGCAATGCCGGCGTCTCAGTCCCTCTTCACATCCACAGGGTCGGTCACAACATTGACAAGGTTCACGTTGGGGCTGAGGTGCGATTCGTTGAGGTTGCTGCTCGCGCTGAGCCATCAATTCTTTCAGCTTGTCGACATCGACTTCAAGCTCTCCGACGGTTAGACCTTGACGAACGTCGAAGGCTACTTTCGATTCGACAACTTCGCGGATGTTGCTCCGCAATCTTTCTCGCTGTGCTTCCTGATTTGCCTGGCAGAGTTCTATTTCGGTTCGCGCGCGTTCCGCTGCGATTCGCGCCAGTTCGATATCTCGTTCGGCCGCGAGCCGTCGTTCTTTGGCTCGTTCCTCTGCTAACTGCCGGTCCGTGTCCTTGCGGATTCTGGATAATTCCTGGTACTCCTGCGTATGTGTCAGAATGGCACTGTTCATCTCAGAAATGCGCTGTCCGACCACCGCGCAACCGGTGAGCCGGTGGCGTGCGGCTGCACGAGGCCAACGCCGGCCTGATCGGCATCTCGGAGGTCATGCGCGCACTGCTGGACGTGCGCCATGCCGGCATCCCGGTGCTGATGCTGATTGGCGGGGCCAAAGGCTGCTTCG
>JANNPR010001062.1:0-4068 GCA_031400345.1 Planctomycetota bacterium
GCATGGATCGACTATCACGAAGAGTTTCTTGACGAGGAATTGCTGCCAGACGAAGAGGAGAAGAAGCTAATCGCCGCACTGATTGTCATTTCAACCGGCGTCCAGGACGTGAAGGAATTCGGAGTGCCAATCGAGGTAGGAAGAAGATTGTTGGCTTGCTACGGAGAACATTCTGAGAACTGACGTGGGCTCCCGACCGGACGGGACCTGACGAACTACTCTGTCACCTACCGCACGCGATGAGCTTGTATATGGCGAATCCGCGCGTCACCCATCACAAACGCCCGGCGTCCCACGTAAAGGACGTTTAGCTTCGTCTCAAGTCGAGCTTGGATTTCAGGTACGTTGGTCATGGCGTTTCCTGCACGCCAAACATTTTTTCCGTTGGTAAATTGCGAACCCGTCAAAACGGTACTTGGAGAACACGGTCGTTCCAATTGTTAGGTGAAAAACCGTTACTCGCCGAGAATCGTTTCTCCGATTAGCGCTTTCCTCAAAAGACAGTCATCGGCCACTGGAATTCCTCGTCGATACCTTTCCAGCAATTCCAGGGATCGGCGGGCGAACATTCGCCGAACTTCTCGACGTTTGCCCCGGACACTAGGAATTACGATGTCGTCATAGGCGGTTGTCTGATGCCGTAGCCAAGCGATGACGGCAGCCTCGGCCCGTTGTTCGACAGGGATGCGCTTGGTTCTGGCGACCGTGCCGGAGCCGACCGGTGTAGCATGATCGGTAACGGCACGAGCCAGACGCTCTGCGAGGTGGGCGTGGTTGGAGTGGAAGGAGAGAAACGTCAGCACTGCCCCCGTGAAATCTGCGACGTAATCCACTTGGGTCTTATCCCGTCTTTTGGCATCGGCCACTTTGCGTTTGGCAAAACTCTCCGAGGACCGCTCGGCTGCCAGGTTGGCCCGGATTCGGTCAATCGTCGCTGCCGGCGCCCACACGCCTCGGGAAAAGATTTTACGTCCCTTCTTCTCCTGTACCACCCAGTGGTCGCCGGCGGCCTTAACTCGGCGAGTCACAGCCGCGTCGCCGGGTGGAAGCGTTACCCAACCATGGGGAACGGTCCGTATCTTGCCATTGGCGGAACGGACGGTGTTTGGTGTTGGGCCGGGCGTGAAGATGTTGTCACTCATTCCTATTTAGCTTCCCTACTGGTTGGGTCCTAGGCAGAAATCTTCCGGTCCTCGCCATGTAGCCTCGGTACTGCTGACCGAACCGCTCGATTAGCATTCGCTCCTCCTTCGGAGTTCGAATCGCAAGTAAACCAAGCACCAGTACGCCGCCCACTCCGATCAGCCAATTCGCCGTCAGCATCGTCACTGACGCCATGAGCAACGCCGCAGTCACGTAAAAGGGATGCCGCACCCAGCGATACGGCCCATGCGTTACCAAGGTCGCTTCGGCTCTCGTGACTACGGTGTCGGTTAGGTTCTTACCCAGACTGCTCAGGGTCCAGTACATCAAGAGCGAACAAAGTGAGCCCGTGACTACGCGGAACCACCGAATCCACGTGGGCAGCGAAATCGCCGCCCACTGAAAGGAAACTGGAAACCACAGATAACCAATGGTGCTGATCCAGAGGAAAAGCCCGGCCAGACGAAGCACGATGGCCTCCTTGCGTGGCGAGTTCCACCGTGAGCCGAGACTCCTTATCCAGAACTCCGGCAATCTAACCCGCAGCTGCATGTCGAATCAACATCAGCTACGCGTAGCAGCAGGCGAGTGTTCCCTGCTCGACGGTCCTACCTACACGACAAGACGACACGATGCTTTATACTGACCCCGCGGAACCGTTCTACAATCCAGCCCTCGATGTCGACGACATCGCCGCCGCTTTTGACGCTGCCGAGATTCGGCCCAGGACGAATACAGGTTTAGTAGCGGAAGGACCAAACCATGACCACCACCTACACCCACATTCTCGATTTGATCAAGGAAGCGGAGCCACCTGCGGAGGGAATTTTGAGCCGCGTGGTTTTCCAGGATGATCGAACTAAGGCTGTCGTCTTCGGGTTCGGCCAAGGCCAGGAGCTTTCGGAACACAGCGCGGCAAAATCGGCCATGCTGTTTTTCGTCAAAGGCGAAGCGACCGTGGGACTCGGTGATGACGTTCAAGAAGCGCAACCGGGGACGTGGGTCCACATGCCAGCGAACTTGAAGCACTCGATCAAGGCGAAGGCACCGCTGGTGATGCTGCTGGTACTGCTAAAGTGACAACTGAGAAAGAGAAAATGTTGTCCGGGGAATTCTACGAGCCGCTGGAAGAGCAACTGGTGCAGGCCAGGAAGCGTGCTAGGGACTTGTGCCAGGATTTGAATGCGACCCGCGAGGAAGACCAGGACGCACGCCGCTCCGTCTTGATGCAGCTTTTCGGGAAGGGCGGAGATTCCGTCTGGATGCAACCACCGTTCTTCTGCGACTATGGGTCGAACATCCTGCTGGGCGAGCGAGTCTACTTCAACTTCAACTGTGTCGTCCTCGACGTGTGCCTGGTGAAGATCGGCGACTTCACGCTCTTCGGCCCTGCGGTCCAAATCTACACAGCCACGCACCCTATGAACGCCGAACTGCGCCGTAAGCACGAATTTGCGAAACCCATCGAGATCGGGTCCGACGTGTGGGTGGGCGGCGGGGCGATCATTTGTCCCGGCCTAAAAATCGGCTCGAAATCCGTCATCGGGGCCGGGAGCGTCGTTACAAGGGACATTCCGGATGGCGTGTTCGCTGCCGGGAACCCATGCCGGGTCATCCGAGAACTTACAGAGTAATGCGAGCCCGCCCGGTGCCGCAATCTCACCTGCGATCGACAACATTAGTATGCCGATGCACAAAGCCCTAAACACGCTGCAACAGCCCGATGCTTGAATTGTTCTCGCGTTTGCGGGAAATCAAGAAAACGAATCTAGTTAGATTATCAGCCTTCCTTAGAACCTTTCACCTCTCAAGATCCGGCAACTCCTACGGGTGCCTATTTCGTCGGTAGTTCTTTCCAACCAAGGAAAAAGGATCATGACCACCGATGTTGACGTCGGGGTAGTAGGACCCGTCGGTAAGTCAAATACAAAATCCCAAAATAGATTCTCCCGATGAATACCCTAATACGAGCTCGCTCGTTATCGCAATATTCCCAGCCCTAAGGCCGGAAGTTTGGTCTCGTTGCACCGATTCTTCGGCCATTCGACTCGAGCATTTCAACTTCGCCGTGCTTGTTTACTTGAAGCATTTTCGGGGCTTATCTAGGATGGATCCATTCACAAACTCGTGGGACTAAGTATTGAGACATTTCACCGGAGACCATCATGACCCCAAAAATGCTGTTAGAGAATGAACTGAATGCATCTGAGGCGCTCGAACAACCAAATCTGTTGGAGACTCTTCATTTGTTAATGACCGGGATCCGCTCGGACAGCCAGCGGGAGCCGGAAAAGTATTTGGCCGAGACGGAGGTTCCGCACGGCGGAGAATAATGTGACTGCGATATTTGACCGGTTGGTGGGTCTGGAAACGGAATATGCCATCCGGTATCGGCCAAACGATTCAACTCGTCCTGTGCTGCCCAAATTTCGCCTTTATCAGGCGTTAGTCGCTGAGTTGCGCAACCGTATGCCGGTGGCGAACGCCAAGCACTTCAAGGAGGGAGTATTTGCAGCGAACGGTGGGGCCGTTTGGTTTGAATCCGAGATGCCGTCTGCGGGCGGAGGCTTGATCGAGGGGGCTACTCCCGAATGCCGAGGTCCTCAACAGGCGATTGTGCATCAGCGCGCGCAAGACCGGCTGCTAGCGGAATGCGCACGCAACGCCGCGGTGGATGGCGATTTCCAATTACTTAAAAACAACCGCGACTGCCATGGCAACGTGTATGGTTCGCAGGAAAACTATGAGACCGATTTGGCCACGGGCTGGCGACTATACGTCTGGCGCGCTGGATTGGTCATGTTGTTTCCTATCGCGGCGCTAACGTGGCTGTTTATCTTGCTGAGTATTGTGTTCACGTTGACATACTTTTTGTTTGCTGGAATGTTGTTCATTCCGATCCGTATGTTGGTTCGTGATTCGCGC
>JANNPR010001076.1:0-2963 GCA_031400345.1 Planctomycetota bacterium
GCCAACGTGGTCTAACTGTTCGAACATCGTTTTCAACAGGTACTCAAATGTGTCCGAAGTCACCGGTCCAAACGGAATTGCCCGGGCCGCGAGAATGGGCACCGCCTGAAGATTGGCGTCTGCGAGTTCTGCAAACATACCCCCAAGTTCGTGATGAGAGTTCGCTAACAGGTCTCGTACGCGCTCGCCCGTCACCAGCAAATTTTCGCGAAAGTGCTGTAGATGTGTCCGCTGTTGAATAAAAGTGTTTGACTCGTGTAGTAATGCAATAATGCCAACTCTCATAGTGGCCTCCAAATGGGTCGGCCTGCGAGGACCCAATCAAGACAGCCTTCGGCCGATTACTTTCGATTGGCTGTTATGGCGTTGTGCCGAAGACGACCGCAATTGCACGCTATTTTGCTACGGGCTCGTAGAAATCTGCAACCCGGTCTAACGCGTCAAAGATATGTCTGGCGACTGAATAGTGTCCTCCGTCGTACCAAATGATCGGTGGTTCACCAAATTCTTTCCACAACGAAAGGGTACATGTTTTGGGAATTACTTCGTCTTTAGTAGCGTTGAGCATCAAGATCCTTCGTTGTCGAGCACTTGCGGCGTAGTTCACCGGATCGATCGTTTTCATAATTGAAAGGAACTCTTCCGGGGTTCCGCCGCTATTCAGCCAACGCGAACGAACGTCCGAAAGCTCCTGGGATTCCCAAAAGACCTTACCGATATCGCCACCGGCTAAGAGCAGGCATACATTCTGCAATCGCGGTTCGTTGCTTGCCGCCAGGGCTCCCGTGATGCCGCCCAAGCTGACCCCGAATATCCCGAGCTGCTTTGCATCTATTTCGCTGCGGGACGCCAAAAAAGCTACCGCCCGCCGAATGTCCAAGATGGCTTGCGTCATACCCTCAACCGTTTCTCGTGGATCTTTGGAGACCATGCGGCGACTGACCAGTGGGTCACGCCGCGGACCGTAGTAGGGCATCTTCAAAAACAGTGCCGCTGTGCCACGTTGAGCAATCGAATTGGCAAATACGCGTGCCAACGGAAAGTCACCACCCATGATATGCAGTACGATCACGGCAGGGCATTTCCCGTCACATTTCGGACGATAGTATTCGCAGTGTACGGTGTTATTTCGCGGTACGTCCGATACA
This sequence comes from Planctomycetota bacterium, assembly GCA_031400345.1. Taxonomy (GTDB): domain Bacteria; phylum Planctomycetota; class Planctomycetia; order Pirellulales; family Pirellulaceae; genus JANNPR01. Next base: position 1,149 of record JANNPR010001076.1, read on the forward strand.
ACAGGCGACGGAAAAGTTATCAGCGATATAGATAAGTTATCAGCGACTTCCGGAAGAGGTTCCTCCTGGTAGGAAAATGAATGGGTGGGCAAACGAAACCGTTGGGCGATATTGTCTTCGCCGGGCAGCGGAACGTATTGCACTTGATGATTCGGAAGCGGCAAAGCATCGACCCCGAACGTGGAAGTACTTGCGATCATAAGCACTCCGAACGCCATCACAAGGCATGCGTGTCGGCCAGTTTGCGATATGCGGCTCATACAGTCCTTTGTTAGGAAGCAGATGTACAAAACGAAGTCTACCGCAAATTATCGGCCGGCAGGGCCAATCGATTTCGCAGGTCGAGATGTGCGTCCGGAGAATTCAACCGTGATATTAACAGAGTGTGGGTGAGCCTTGCTCAGCCGGGCTTCTATCCGAGCACCATATGACCGCAGTTCTGCAATATTGGCGGAGGCATTTGGACCCTCAATTTGGCTGACGGCAGCCTCTGGTACGAGGGGGAAAGGCGGACAAAAAGCCAGGTGAAATATGCGGGAACGTTCCCCTGCGGGGACGGTCGCAGTTAGCAACGCAGTAATGACTTCACTGCCGTCCGCCACGAATGCGCGGCGTAGTCGCTGCGTGACCATTTCATCTTCAGTTGCCTCGACTCCATTTCGCTCCGTACGGAACGCGATTTGGGCGCGCGAGATTTTTAGCCAGCGAAATCGTCGTACCTTTTTCAATAAAATCCGAGTTACCAGTCCCCTCGGGGTTGGGACGTTCCATCCGGTTCGAATCAGCAATGCCAACTCGAACGCCACGATGAACCAAATCATAACGGACATGCTGAAGCCAACGCTACCGAATGTGATTGAGAGCGGGACTACGATCAATACGAAAAGCAGAGTTCCTAGTAAGCCACGGACACCCCCGCGGGTGGCGGCGAAGCTGTGGGCAATGGCCGCCCGTCGGATCGTTTCCTCTCCGATGATCATAGCGGCACTTGCAGCGACCAACATTGATACATCCAATGGCTTCGTCAACCCTCCTGTTAATCGTCGCATACACATAAATGCGCCGCCTGTAGCGGCAGCAATGCAAAGGGCCCAAATAACTCCACGTGATGCTCGCGGCCAAATCGGCGTGTAATTAGAAACGGGTAGGGCGGTCATCGTCGCGTTCCTTGCTCGCTTCATTCAGGACCTGGCATCCAGCGGCATACAGTTTGGGCAGAGGGAACGGCGCTGCGTTTCGGATCGACGGGCGGATCGATACGAATGAGCCTGGAGCCTCGCGTCATGCGATAATTGATTTTCCGCCAAGTCACTTTTTTTTCCATTAAAGCATGCCACCAAATCCCGAAAAACAATAAATCCTTGATCGGGATCAACGGAAGATATCGTAGTCGGATCGGAGTTCGTCGTAGGGCGGTCGCGGTAGCGATTTCAAGGGCAATCTTCAAAATCACCGCCGCCAAGAAAATCACTGCTCCCCAAGATTCCATGAGTGCCAGAGCCGGAAGCGCGCAAACAATTGGGTTATAGAGAACTTCTAATGGATAAGCCCATGCACACAGTCGCCAGCGTAAGGCACCGTGTCGTATATGCCTAGCGTAGAGTAACTTCCAAGGCCAGGATTGGTGAACGACATAGGCTGGGACATCACTAAGAAAAAGTTTCCAACCCGCGTCTTTAATGTATTTCGCCAACAAAAAATCGTCGGCAGCAACGTTTAAAATCCGAGTGAAATTTCCCGCGTCGGACAAGGCCTGTCGCCGACAGAGCATCCCTTTGGCCATGACAATGTCCTGTCGAAATAACAACTTCGCGC
>JANNPR010001077.1:0-7993 GCA_031400345.1 Planctomycetota bacterium
TGCGCCTGTGGCATCGAAGACACGCAGAATGGAATCCAACGGAACTCCAGATGTGTCGATGTCGATGGTAATGCGTTCCCCTGCAGCTAGATCGACTCGCAATATGTCGACGTCCAACCGAGGGTTGGAACTCAGAGCCGAATTATCGCCAATATTACCGGTAGCGCGGAAGTTTTCAGGGCCACCAGGAAGTAATCCCGTAACAACCGCGGCGCCCAAAGTGTCATTCCCTTCACTGTTGCGCAAATCCGCGCTCAGATCGGGCGTCGGTGTCGATGAGAGATTTACGATCGCGTTGCCGTTAAGATACAAACGATTACTTGTACTTCCCGTACCTGTTAAGCTCCCGTCGCTTAATGCTGCCGTGACTTTGAGTATGGATTGGACGGGCGATGAATTGATGGCATTCTGAATTCGCGTCGCCATAACGACATCGGTATCCGAGCTGTTGAATGGCACGCGAACCCGTCCCGGTGTGACGCCGTTGTTTATCAACAAATCGTCAAACTCGAACGTCACCGTGTTAATGCCGTCGTAAATCGTGAACACTTCACCTTCCGCCAGGTTGCCGCCTACCGGGGCGATCAACTCGACGGTCGAGGTGAGAGCCACATTCGTATCGAAACTACGGCCGAACGGTGGTGTCAAAATCAAGGTAGGATTGGGCAGCGGGTCGCTGATACCGTACTCTGGCCCGCGCCGCACTTCCAGTTGATATGTGCCGACGTCGATTTCACTGTTCTGATGACCTGGGTTGGCGACAAATCCGTTCGCGCGATTTGCGTTAACAATCATTTCCCCCCGTTCGGCGAAACCAATTATCACGTCGTCGATATAAACGCCTTCGTGAGCGTTGTTTCGGGCGCGAAGTACCCCAGGGAATCCATTGGCGGTCCGGCCGTCTAATAGCGTCGATGCTTCGAATTCACCGAATTCGTCTCCGCGTAAAGTCGTAGCCACACCCAGCAGTCGCCCCTGAAATGGTCCAGGCGTTTGCGAAGCAAAGCTGTGTCCAATGAGACGTAAAATGTTCTCATAAGTTCTGACGGCGGTGGGTTCGCCATCGGCATAGTGGCCTTCTAATGCCGACCCAATTTCTGCGGCGACTTCCTCGGCAGTCATGCCCGAATGCAGAGTCACGGGAATGCGGTTCGCTGCAACACCAGGCGTACCCTCGATGAAGGATGCAGCCAGTCCACTGGTTGATACCGAGCCAGCATTGGGCAAATTGAGCCGGTTTCCGTCGCGTCGGACAATGCCGAAACTGTCTTCTACCGAAATCACAATGTCGTAGAGGCCGGTCGCTCCGTTGACCCCGCTGCCCTCGACAACTGGGCTGTATGCCGTGTTGGGGGCACCACTTAAACCCACATAAAAAACGCCCGCGGAGGTGGCCGTAAATTCCAAGTAGGAATCCAGTCCCAAGGATTCTTGCGGCGCCGTACCGTTGTCATTGGCGGCGACCTCCGAACCGTTCGCATCCAATATGCGGACATAGGAATCCAAGGCCAGCCCAACCTGAGTCGTATCGACATCCACAATCAAGCGGTCTCCCGCTTGAAGGTTGACTCGCATCAGATCGACGTCCTTACTTGGTTCAATGACCAGATTTGGATTATCACCGATTGAGCCCGTTGATTGGAAAATGCCTGTCCGTCCCGTAAGTCCGGTATCGAGTGCTGTCGATAAAACGTCGTTTGGTTCATCGGTCAACAAACCCGTGAACGCGGGTGGTGCTGGCGGAAAGTTCAGGATAGCCCGCTGTAAAGCCACCGCGACCTCGCTGGCAGCCATATCGTTTCGATAGGGAACGGGCACGCGAGTGCTGTCTACCAACCCATTTCCCGTGTCGAACTCGTAGGCACGACCGTCGATCGTGACAAAGGCGCCGTCTGGGATTGCAGCCCCTGTTGGAGTGTTCAACGTATAGCCAAAATCCAGTTCAAACGTTTCTTGGGAAACGGTTCCCGTAGTAGGGTTGACGGTGCTGAGGGTAAAGGTTTGGCCGTCACGAAGCAGGCGCGCGGCGACAGCCCGCAATTCTTGTCCGGTATTCTGTATGTCTCCGGCGTCGAGATCACCCGCTGTACTGAAGTCGAATCGAATGCGAACGTTTTCTTGACCCGCCGCCGAACCCAACGGCACTCGGGCCTGTCGCCATGCCGTGGGGGCAGCACTGTCTCCGATATCAAATAACTGTTGTACAGTCGAGGGGATGCCGTCCAATGGTGTTGGATCATCCAATTCGTCGTCAAAAAGTCCAGGACCGCGAGCCGAGTTATTGGTGGCGACTAATTGCCACTGACCGTCGTCGCCGCTGATGTAGACTCGGAACGAATCTCGCATCCCCGGTTCTTGAGAGATGGTGGCATTCGCATTTTCTGTGTTCAAGAAGTAGTTAAAGTACAACACCGGTTGGTCGGTGGTTGAATAGCCTTTGAGGCTGAACGTGTTACTCATCACGCTGCCGTGAGCACCACCGGGAAAGTCATAATCCGCCACGTTGGCTGGCTCGCTGAACGGGTCGACAAAGATTCCGTTTTCGGCATCCCCTTCGAAGCCGAAATAGATGCTGTTGTTGCCGGCACGATTTTCCGCTACCCGGCTACCATCGAATACTGGATCCACACCGTGGCCCGCATCCGCGCGACGCCGATCGGTCACGTGGAACAAGTTGTAGTCCAGGTTGGAAAACGCGAGCCCGGTGACGTTGAACAAACCGCTGTCGATACTCGTTTGACCGTCCACAAAAACAGGCTGCAGCGCGCCGGTGGTATCGAAGGCATAGACGCGTCCAAATCGATCAATGCCGAAGAGCATATTCCTAAACCGCCCCCCCTCGGCATTGTCTGGTCCAGCGACTAGCCCCGCGAACTCAATGGGGCCTGGATTTCCGAACGCATCTCGTCCGGCAGTGAGTAAGTCGGTTGCCGTTTCGATATAGTCCGCAACGGCGAAATTCGATTGGGGTGCAAAAATCTCGTAAAGACCGCCTTGATCACTGACGGCAAACATTCGTGATCCAATAAACGTCATTCCGTGAATATCGCCCCCCGGTGCAGTACCGCCTAGCCGAATCGGCAAATCGGCTGATACGAAAAAGGCATTCCCTTGTAATTGAACGCCTGGCCCCGACCGCACCGCCCGTACGGGCGTGTTTTGGTTGATGGCGGCCACCATTCGGTCCGCAATTTCGGTCTCATTATCGGCGGCAAGGAAATTGACTGCGATGCTTCCGGGCGTCACGGTTCCCGTGCTGCCAACATCCGTAAATACTCCTCGTTGCTCGATCTGAGTGAAATCACCGCTGATCGCTCCGCTAAAGTTGATTCGGTCACCCTCGAAACTCGCGTCTGGAATCGAATCGATCGCGTTGTCAATCGCTAGACCAAACGCATTGGTATCGAAGGATTCTTCCACGGGAATCCGTACCGCGCCCCCGCCAACTCCTGGCGCGCCTTCCACAACAATGGTCGGACCCCCAGCGTTTTCCACGGCGCGAACGGAAAGGGACTCATTGAGCAAACTGATCCGCGTTGCGAAGGCCACGGCTTGCACCGCGAACTGTCCGGAATTAATGGCACTCACAATCGCAGAAATGATTCGAGGATTATTATCCGTCCGTACGAAAGGTACCGCGATATTGTTGTTGTTATTGAGACCACCTTGTAGGTCAAATTCGAAGGTCCGCGTAATAGGACCGCGAGGATTCATGGGGTCCTGCGGTGGTTCGTCGGTGATCGTAATCGTATCGCCGTCTTGAATCGTGTTCCCGTTGGCGGTCACAACGATCACAGATCCCGTGTCAAACTCGTACGGCGCGCCGTCCAACGTAAATCGATCGCCGTCTCGTATTGTGGTATTCGTCTGGGGGCTGTGAACGACACGTACTTCGGGTCCGGCGTTAAATTCAAAGGTAAATTGTTGCCCTGTCCCGTCGTCGACTACGAACGTCTGCGGAGTCTGACCAGGTCCCTGTCCGTCGCGGATGTTGAACAGTGTGGTGTTGGGTGTGACAATCGTTGCCTCCGCCGCCAAGGCAACCGTGTTGCCCGGTCCAAAGGGATCGTTTGCGGTATCTAGCGCGCCACGCTCGTTAATATTCGTAAAGGCACCCTGGGTTAGGGGATTCTGAGCGGTGCCGCGGTTTCCTGGCGGATTGTTGCTGAAGGCAGCGCCAGTGGCGATGGTGAATTCATAAAGCAAGTTGCGCGTGTCATCAACGCCAAAGGGCCCGAAATCTGCATCGCCGCGATTTCCGATCGCGTAACCAGCTAACCCAGTTGGGCGAAGGATGGGGCCAATGCCGATCGCGTTGAAATGAATGCCCACCCCGTTTGTTTGGTTGCTACGGATGGCATTACCAGGATTCATCGGATCTTCGTTGTTCGTCTCGATACCATCGTCGCCGACGACCACTTGCAACGAGGTTGTGTTAATACTGCGTGGATCGATTCGCGCCAGTATGCCCGTGTTCGCGTCTGTCGCTTGGAATTCCCGAGAGTTGTAACTGTACAGAACCCCTTCAACCGGATGCATTACGATATCGTTGTAGTTTTCAGTCGTGATCCCTACCGTGTTTTCCAAAGCGCCGGTAAAAGGATCCACCATCCGCAAACGGCTCTGATCGGATCCGCTGTCCTGGATCACGAAAAGATTGAGGTCACTCAAGGTGAATGGCACGGGGCTTGTGCCATCGAACAAGACTGGCACCTGCGGCGGTTGCGCGATATTGGACAAACCACTACCGCCGATCTGATCTTCGGCAATTCGATGTAGTGAGTCGATAGGCTCTAAGCGCAGAAACGGGTTAGAGGGCACAGCTGTCGCGAACTGTTCCATCTCGGCAGGCATCACGGCATTGGAACTTACGGCGACGAAGTAGATGCCCGGAGAAGTCCCGACAGCTGGTAACTCGACTGGACCCAAAAATGCATCTAGCGGTCCCACACTGCCGCGGGACAGGTCGTCGACATTGGCGCCAGCCAATGGCGCCGGGCGATCGGCGGTCACATTCGAATCACCACCTCGCAAAATTAAATTACCAGTGGAATCAAACACCCAGATATTGTTGTTGACGCGGGCCATGCCATCGGCGTAGTCCAAGTCAAACATCACCGATGCGTGCTTGGTCAATAAGGAGGCGCCAACCGAGTCGTATTCAACGCGGAATGTGTACCAGTCGACATCATTAGGTAATAGAACATTTCCCGCGACGCTGAGCGTACCGCGGTCGGTATTTAGCAGGTTGCCTAACGGAACCGCACTCTGTTGATCGTTATTGGCGTCTACTCCAGCGGTATCCACGGGTTCAGAGGCCTCGCCTGTTAAAGGGGAATGGGCCGGCTGACCGAGAACATGAATACCAGTGGTTGCAAAGCGGACGTCAGCGAAGCGCACCGTGGAACCGGCATCTTCATTTTCCTCCCGTAGACGCAACTGCAATTGGTACGCTCCCTTCGTCAGACCTCCTTGAAGGTTTGTTAGAGTGGGGCTGCTCGACCGTACTGATACGTGATAGGTATTGTTGGTGTTCGCGGAGCCCGGCAAAACAACTCGCATACCGGCGTCAAGTCGGTTGGTGGTCCATCGATCGGGAATATCGAAAACCGACTTCCTTAGCGGATTGACGTTTTGCACGGGAACGCCAGTGCCGCGGACCAGCAAAGAGGAATCGAGCTCTTCTGCACCGGAATTATCGGACCGGGCCAATACTCTCCCGCCTGCATCAAGCAGCTCGATAACAGAATCCAGACTGTTCGACGTTCGGTCGATATCGAACCATACTTCCGTGCCGGATCTGGCCTCGAAACTATAAACATCGATATCGTTGCGAGCGGTCAACAACCCATGGATTTCAAAACCGAGTCGCAGATTGTCGTCGCCGGATTTTTCATTGGGGGCTAAGGCACCGATCGCTTGAGCCGAATTGGTCGTAGCATTGGATCCTGGCGCCTCCACGTCTGCGGCTTCCGCTTCTGAGATTACCTCGACGTTGCGATCGCTGGCGAACTCCTCAATCCGCAAGCCTCCCCAATCACCGGGCCGGACACCCGGGCCAACGCCCGTTTGAAGAACGATTTGGCTTACCAACGCTGCATCGAAGCTCGTCGCGGTTAGTCCACCGGCTTGAATTTGGTCGATGTCCCCCACCAAACCGTTCGTCGCATGCACCAAGTCAGCGTAGTCTCGGTTCGTCGTATCAAACGAAGGCAGCAGCCGCCCATTAGGACTCTTCCTGAAACCACCTTGCCCGTCCTCAATGAAAACATTATCCGCCGCGTCAATGGCAAGTGCAGTAGTACCGTTTGAATCCACGATAGCCACTGACAAGATGCCATCGAGCGTAATGTCGGCGGCATTCAGCGCGGCGAGCGTCGTGGCAAATGTTAATTGAGGTTCATTAATGTCACGATCTTCGTTCGTTACAAGGATGATGAACTTTTCGGCTTGAGGTCGAAATTGATATGTATCGAGAACGAACTGGAGACCTTCATAACCATCTTCGACGGCACCATTCACCAACAGGCCCTGCGCTGCGACACCGTACTCGGCGGCAGTTCCGAACTGCGCGTTGTTAGCACCGAGGCCGTGTACGTGCCCGGGCTCATGATCGATAGTGCCGTCAGAGGCGCCGCCGAATCCCGCCAAACCATAGCGATTTTGGCCAGCGGTCCCCTTACCAACTCCGACCGCAAGCAAGGCCGCGTCCAAGTCATTGATAAGTTGGATGCTAAATACTTGGGCGAATCCCATGGATCCGGATTCATCCATCAAAACCAACACATCCGCAAACCTGTCCTGCGTCGTGACGACGGCACGGCAAGCGTTACTGTTGACGGTGTCGTTTTGAGGTTCACCCTGCGGAGTAAAACCGGCTCCGACCGTGCAGTCCTCTAAAGATGTTAAAACGACGGGACGCTGCGGTTGACCGATAATTTGCAGAGCGCCACCTATTCGATCATCGACGTCCAAAGGCCTACCGGTTGCCGTAATAAAGCCCGTGGAATCAGCTTCGCCAAGGAGCTTGACGACCAAACTCTCCGACGCACTACTTTCCAGGCGTAAACCCCCGAAAACGTGTTGATCTGGAATAACGATATTGTCGTTTTGTATGACATGCACGATGTCCGTGTCATCCCAAACGCTTTCGGTCGTCAGAGTCGCGCCGCGAACCTGCATGCCGTTAATGGAATTAAAGTCGATTCGGTTCCGGCGAACGAGCGGACCTTCGTTATCTCCGTATCCCGCGAAGGCGTCGAGTAACACATCTCTGCCGGCAGCGCTAACGCCCCGATTGTATGTTGTGCGACCAAGGTCGGTATTGATGTCCGAGTTCAACGCGTTGGCGTTAATGCTGATCACCGGCCCAAGGTTTTGGATCATCACGTTGTCGATGATCGCCGGCTGTGCACCTCGTACAAAAATGGTTCCCGGCGAGTTAGCTCCTCGACCAGATCGATTGCTGCCATTCACGCCACCGACTCCATTGGCGTTGTTTTGGAATTTTGAATGCACGATTCGTGCTTCGGCTTGATGAACCTCGACTGCGTTGGAGCCCGCGAATCCACCTTCGATGCGTACGATACCACCACCATGGGCGACTACTACGTGATCCAAACTCGCTTTGCTCGTATGACCAACTCGTAACCCCCCCCAGTCCCCAGCCACGGCCCCCACTTGGGAAGCATTGTTCGTGGTATCAAAGGTTCCGCTGCCCCCGTACGAATCGTCCTGCGTCGAGGTGAAGACGATGTCTAGACCTTCCACCCCTTCTGCGAGCAACTGGCCACCGAACGTGGCGTCGATTCCTCCGTTGCCGAGCTTAACAATCGTGCCCGGATCGATTGCCAAGCGAGCGTCAAGTCGCGGTCGCAGCACACCCGAAAACACCTGTAGCACACCTCCCGACGATAGGCCCGTATCGGTGAATGAGCTATCCAGTGCATTGATTTCAGCGACCAATGTGTAGGTGCCCACTGTGTTCGCAGTA
>JANNPR010001104.1:0-2075 GCA_031400345.1 Planctomycetota bacterium
CGCCCGGCTGTTTGTCGAGCGGGCGACCGCAGCGGAAAAAAGTGAGCCGACTTAACTGATTCTGCATTCAGTAACCTTATCGACTTCGCCGAATAAGACCCGTCATGGTCTATAAATTGGCTCTTGTTTCCGTTGGCAAAGAGTTCGCGGACCACGACGCTCGTGTCGCGATTGGTGACGCCGCACAGCTGGCAGCCGAGCGCGGCTTGTTTCGAAGTTCTTTGCGAGTCGCAGGTCTGAAAGTGATGGGCTTTCAGTATTCCGATTCCCCGGTGTTGGATCGGAGTACAAGCTGATACGGCGAAGCCGTTAAACTCCAAAGTTCGGGGTCGCTGCCCAGCAGCGCACCCCGGGTTAACAATTCACAGTCGGTTAAACCGAAGGAGTTAAACACGAGCCTTTCCTAGATACGCCTCAGCCGTTCTATTCCCAAACGTATCGCTCATCAAGGGCGGTTCCCATGCTCTCGGCAAATTCGCCGCAGTTCGTCTTGAAACGATTCACGGGCGTGATGTCGATCTTGATTCTGAATTTACTCGATCAACTCCTCAACCTGTGACGGGCCAACCGAAAAGACGCCATAACCGGTTTGCCAATAGAAGGAATTGAGTCCCGGGGACTGCTTCTTATCCATTTAGATGAATTACGTTTTAGTTCTCAAACCAAGTCTGAGATGGATAGTATCTTCGATAATCGGCAAAGTATGTGTACACGGTCTTCGACTCCGCCTACTCGAATTGCCGGCGCTCCCTGGTTTTGGCAGATGCCGGCCAAATAGGCATGTGTATTGTCTTGCAGTTTCATATCGCGAAAAAAGCGCCTGCCGCTGTTTCGTGGAAAACACAATGTGAAGGTACACCGGCACTAAAGATTGTGACATGATCAGCCTCGCTGATGATGTAGTTGAATGCCCTACCTCTAAAGCACCGCGCGAGCCGATTTGCCACCAATAATTCTTCCACAAATTCCAAATTAACGAACTATTTTTGACCGCACCGATAGAGATAAACATGCGATATCGACTTCCACCATGTTTAACACCTTCGGTGTAACCGGTTCATGACGTTTGCTTACCCGGGGTGCGCTGCTGCGCAGCGACCCCGGGCTTTGGAGTTCAACACTTTCGGTGTAAAGAGGCTGGCAACCTTCTGTCGTCGATTCCATGGCTACAGCCGCACGGCAGAAAACAGAAAAGGGACGCAGCTGGACGCAGCTCGATTCGCAAATCGAGATGCGTCCCCTTTTCACGTCCGCCTTAAAGAGGGACGAGTCATTTCTCATCACGCTCAGTGACTTGCGCAACGGGATCGATCCAACACCTGCAAAAGCATGGGTTGCTATTTTGGGCTCGTAACCGACAGAGGATAGATGTAAGCCCCTTCGATGTCCATTCCAGCGATATTCGAGCCGTTGAACCAGGTCGGTATGGCCTGGACAGGAAATTGACTCTGAACTTTTGCAACCTCCTGAGCCACAGGTTCAGACGGGTCAATTAGCCGAACTTCAAAGGGATCAATCGAAAAAGGCTGCGGCATTGATCGGACAACACCGTAAATGCGGCGATAAGCACTTTGCAGGCTTGATTGTACAATCGGTGATGCGATGTAAAGGTACCACTTGCCATCCTCGGTTGTCTTGATCCAAGATGCCGCAGTTACATCAATTGCGGTATGTTTTAGCTTCAGTCCTGCCAGTGCGAGCAGCTTTTCGATATCGTGGGTCCAGCACTTTTCGGCAAACGACTTGTCTGGGAACTCGTCCGCTTTCATGAGCTTCGCAATGCACGCATTTAACGCGCATTCCACAGCATAGCCAGACCGCCGTGGATAGCGGTCAGAGCAAGGGGCAGTTTTACACGCCCGCCGAGGCCAGCCTGCTCTGTGCCCTCTGTGGTTTTCCCTAACTGGACCCTCGTCACCAATTTCCCGCCAGCACACTCACATTGACCTTGAAGAACTCTGCCAGCTTGCGAATCATCTGACGGCTAAGCGGTTTCTTTCCCGCCAAGACCTCGGAGATCGTGGACTTGGCGATGCCTGCTTCCTGACTCAACTGAGCCTGCGTGACCCCCTTGG
>JANNPR010001110.1:0-1978 GCA_031400345.1 Planctomycetota bacterium
CCGGCGGCTGCCAGTGGCACCCTATCTCCACACATCTTCAAATAGACGGCCAACATAGTATTCGAAACCAGGAGTATTCGATGTCGCGATTACCCAGCCATCGGCCTCTAACAGGGTTCTTTACGGTCACGGACGATCGCGGTGCCACAGTCAGCACCGAACATTTTGTAATCGCACAATGAATTTATTCAACTGTGTATAAGATTTTTCCATGTTGCTGGCTGCGAGAGATTCTGTCGGTGGCATACAATCCGGCTAAGACGAATTCGACGCATGATGCGCGAACCGCGGCGTCCTGCGAAGCGTTGACTTCAAACGCCTTGTCCCAGGCCGGGGGGACTCGTTTCAGTCGCTCGGCATATTGCAACGAAGGCAACATGTCGCCAACTTCGATCTTTACCCCCTTGCTGAAAATGCTCGAGATTTCGTCAAGGCCGTGACGCTCGACATATTCTTCGAACACGACACGGATTGCTTCGGCCAGCAAAGCATCCAAGACTTGACGTTCGTTCATCTGGTGGCTTCCCATCAAATCCAATTCGAGTTTGCCTAACGACGAAGTATAGAGATGTCCCAAATCGCTGATTCGAGGAACAGCGGGGCGTTCGTCAAGCAGGACCGCGCGCTGTCGGGCGCTGGCGATCATGGTGCGATAATTCGCAATGCTGAAACGAGCACTCACTCCCGACTGTTGATCGACATACTTGGATTTTCGCGCTTGGATGGTGATCTGTTCCACGATCTGACGCATGAAATAGGGCACGATCACTGGATACGCGCCACCCAAATCAACGGCTGCCTCCTGCTCCATGATTTGAATACCTAGGTCGCGTTCCCGTGGGTAATGAGTGTGAATCACAGCACCGATTCGATCTTTCAGCTGAGGAATGACTTTACCACTGCGGTTGAAGGTGGATGGATTGGCTGAAAATAGCAACAGAACATCGATTTCGAACCGAATTGGGTATCCACGAATTTGTACATCTCGCTCTTCAAGGATGTTGAATAGCCCAACCTGAACGAGCTCGTCTAATTCCGGAAGCTCATTGATCGCGAAGACGCCGCGATGCATGCGGGGTATCAGGCCAAAATGGAGGGCCTCTTCAGCGGACATGCTCACCCCGCCAGCCAGTTTAGCCGGGTCAATCTCGCCGATAATGTCGGCGAACTTCGTACCTGGGGCGAGACGCTCGGCATAACGTGCCGCACGCGGCCACCAGGCAATCGGCGTCTTATTGGCAGCATGCGACGCGACGAAACGTTGCCCCACGGTCGTAATCGGGTGGTAGGGGTTCTCGTGAAGCGGGCACTCGGGAATGTCCAGGTACGGCAGCTCTGCGTCTAGGAAACGCACCAGCGTCCGCATCAAGCGGCTCTTAGCCTGCCCTTTCTCGCCTAAGAACAGCATGTCATGCTGGGCGATTAATGAAATATTAATTTCCGGAATAACCGTATCGTTGTAGCCGACAACACCTGGAAACAAGTCTTCGCGGTGAGCCAATGCTGCCAGGAAGTTATCATGGATTTCTTGCTTAATGGATTTGGAATTCCAACCGCTATCCCGGAGCTGCTGTAATGTCTGTGGCTTTGTAGAGTGATCCATATGGGAACGTTTGCTTTGGTTTTATCAGGATGGGAACGTGGTACGGTTACGACATTATAGCGCTTGGTCCCAATTCCAGAAGGTTACGGAAAAACTTTGTTGTCTCGATACTAAAAATCGCTCGCGGTCAATTCGCACGACAAACCCAAGCGCACCATCTGATTCCGATTGGGGAAGGAACACTAATCTTCGCTGATCTTCACTTATGGAAATCACAGAAGAAAAGGGGCGATCATTTTTCGTCCATTTTCCATCGACAAACTTTTTTTCTGCAATTCAAAATGATGAAGTACGTGGGACGTACATTTGCTTCTGAAAAAAGATGACAATACTAACAGACTACTTTTCGGGACGAATCGTCACGTATCCCCATCA
>JANNPR010000493.1:0-1956 GCA_031400345.1 Planctomycetota bacterium
GGCACACGGAGTGTGCCTACTACATCGTTGCCAATCCTTATACTTGTCGCAGCGCCAACACAATCTCGGTCCGCTCCGCCTGCCACCCAGGAACAATGCCCGCCAACAATCCCACGCCCAGACAGACCGTAGCTCCGATGACAGCCAAGTCGAAGGAGGGCTGGAATGCGATGGTGACTCCCTCGGCGCCAATTGAAAATCCACCCCACGCAAGCAAGAACATGCCTGCGCCGATACCGAGGACGCCTCCTGCCAGACTTTGAAGCACGCTTTCCGTCAGGACGAGACGAAATATCCGTCCCGGACGGAGGCCGAGTGTTTGCAGCACGGCATGCTCTTTGATCCGATCTTGTACAGCCATAACCGTAGTCGTCGCGACCAGCGCCAAAACGAGTCCAACACAGGCGTAACCGAGCCAGTGAGCAAACCCAATCAGTTCCGCCAGGTCCGCCAACGTGTCTCGCTGGAAAACCCCCTTGGATCGCGTAGATGTTGCAATCGGACCGCTCTTGAACTGGGCATCGATCTCCGCAGCCAGTCGATCAGGATCTGTTCCATCCGCCAGATGCACTTCAAGTTGCGTCACGGTGCCAACGGAGCTCTTGCCGCGCGCACGCTGAAGGAAGTCGAGATGCGTGTAGATGTAATTATCTTCAGCCGCCACTGTCGAGCTGAAGATACCGACGATGCTGACGGTCACGTCGCCAATTGTGAATCGCTGGCCGGTTTTGAGTCCGCGTCGATTCGCTACAGCTTTTCCAACAAACGCCGCATCGGTCCGCGAGTCGAAGTCTGACCAGGATCCTGCCAGGAGCGTTAGAGCTCGCGCATTTCGCAGCTGTGACGGCTTCAGGCCATTGAAGATGACGACGTCGAGGCTTGCTCGACAGTTGTTGGTAAAGACCTTGATCGGCACCACTTCCTTGACCCCAGGTATTTTTTCAACCGTACGAGCGTAGTCTTCAGGCAGTTTGCTACTGGCGGGGCAGAATCGGTTCTCTTGGAACACGATGAGCGTCCGCTGAGCCTCCTGATCTTCGGTCAGTCGAGTCAGTCCCCGCTGCACCGCACCGACGAAGCAAAAAACGAAAAGTGCAACCGCCGAGCCGTTCACTGTGAGAAGCGTACGACTGCGATGCCTCCACAATCCCTTGAGCACATAGGGGGCGAACTTGAACATTCTTAAGCGCTCCGTTCCAGGTATTCGGTTCCAACTACGGCAACTTCTCGGCCCTTTTCAATTAACTTACCCTTCTCGAGCCGCAGTTGGCGACGGGCGAGCGCCGCGACCTTCGGATCGTGCGTCACAACGAGCAGCGTCATGCCTAATTCGGTGTTGAGTCGCTGAATGAGATCGAGGATTTGCTCGGTTGTCTCAGCGTCGAGATCACCAGTGGGCTCGTCGCCGACGATGATGGCCGGATTTGCCACGATCGCTCGGGCAATTCCCACACGCTGTTCCTGTCCGCCAGAGAGCTGTCGTGGGTAATGATTGGCCCGATCGCGAAGGCTCACGGCGTCGAGTGCAATATCGACCCGTTTTTGACGCTCCGCGGCCGACATCGGAAGCAACAATAGAGGCAACTCGATATTCTCGTAGGCGGTGAGCACCGGAATCAGGTTATGCATCTGGAAAATGTAGCCGATATTGGCAGCCCGCCAGTCGGCCAATTGCCCGCGCGCCAACTTGGTGATGTCTGTACCATTGACCACGATCTCTCCGGATGTCGGCCGGTCGATACCAGCCAGTGCGTTGAGCAGCGTGCTCTTACCTGAGCCGCTGGCTCCCATCAACGACACGAAATCACCACGCGCCATCTCTAGACTGACTTCGCTTAGCGGAGTAATGACTTCGTCACCCTTACGGAATTGCTTTGTCAGCTTGTGGATTTCAACGAGAGTCATGGAACAATGCTCCGGTAATAAATGAGTTGGATAGCGCCATTTTAACCTTGT
>JANNPR010000494.1:0-2940 GCA_031400345.1 Planctomycetota bacterium
GGCACACGGAGTGTGCCTACTACAACGGAAACCTAGTCGCATGATCGAACTAGAGCGCCCATATGAAAACACCCTTTTTTTGGATCTCCCTAGTCTCTTTGGTCTTAATCGGCGGAATCGCGTCGGCTGCGGACGGAATGCCATACGATCAGAAACAGGATGTCGTTTATGGGGAAATTCATGGCACCGGGCTGTTAATGGACATCTTCACGCCTAAAGAAAGTCCCAATGGTTTGGCTGTTGTAGACGTCGCCAGCGGTGCCTGGTATTCGGATCGCGGCAAGATACGCGATCACACCTTGGCGCAGCTATATTCGGTTCTTTGTGCTCGCGGATACGTCGTGTTTGCGGCACGACCTGGCTCCAAAACACGCTACACGGCGGCCGAGATGAACGAAAACGTCAAGACAGCCATTCGCTACGTCAAGGAACACGCTGGGGAATTCAAGATTGACGCGGCGCGACTTGGTCTCACGGGCGCCTCGGCTGGAGGGCATCTTGCCACGTTGGTCGCGCTAACGCCTGTCGACGGTAATGCGAAGGCGAAAAAACCGCTCGACCGACACGACACCTCAGTGCGGGCGGTAGCCGTTTTCTTTCCGCCAACTGATTTCCTGGACTGGGGAAATGGAAAGATGATGGACCTCGATGCACTGGCGCCTCTCCTGTTCGTCGGAGGTGCACAAGGCCGCAGCGATGAAGAGATCAGGGAAGCCGCTAGGGCGGTATCGCCATTTCATCGAGTCACCAAGACGACGGCCCCTTTTCTGTTGATCCACGGTGATGCGGACAAAGTAGTCCCTTTATCTCACTCGCAGAAACTGGTAGAGGCAATTACCAAAGCAGGCGGTTCAGCTGAGCTCATCGTCAAATCGGGTGGTGGCCATCCGTGGTTAACGCTCCCCGAAGAGGTAAGAGTTATGGCAGATTGGTTCGATAAACAGTTGGGGCTGTAAGGTGAGTCTATTTTGAGATGATGAATCGGCGTGCCACTGTTTAAAACGCGACGCGGACCGCATTGAGAAAAACTTTATGTTGCGTTTCAAGCAGTGCTGACCCAAAAAACGGTCTGATCTACAGATGAATACAAATCAACGTACTGTGAGAGATTTCATGTTTGCAACACCGTCTGCTGTGCTGGGGGGTCTGGTTTCGAGGCCTGTTTTCTATTGCTCTACTCACCGCAGCAATCTGGCTAGTCTATTGCTGGCATGACAGTTTGCCGCGGACCACCATCGTGGAATACAACAAACTAACTTCAACTTCTTAAGGATTTGAGTTCGCGCAGCCGAAGCTCAAATCCTGCGTTCAAGAAGCCCGGTGACCCTGATGTGGCCGCATTCTTAGGGTAACGGTGGTGGTAGAGAAGTCCGTCCGAGATCACGTGGAGTTCGCGAAGATCGCTACGGTGGGCCCGAGGGTTTGCGTGTCAGCGGATTCCGGTATGGAAGTTGTTGCGAGCGGGCAACGTGGACTTCATAATAAGTCGATTTCTGTTGAAGTGCGGCGGTGCGCGCCGTCCAACACGTTGCACCGGAGCTGTTTGGCCTTGGCGAATTTCGTCGCCCGTTACGAATTCAACCCAACTTTCGGCCCGGTTATCCTGAACGTCGCCTAATCTACGCTCACTGTTCTTTGCTCATAGTCGATGTGAAGAACTCGATGCTCAAGAAGACCAATACCCAATAGAGGAAGTTTACCTTCGTTGGCGATTACTTGGATCGGAACCCGGTTGCCGAACCAGTCAAGAAAGCAGAGGTACGTGTCCAAAGTCACCGTTGAACCGTCAGCAAGCACGGCTTCTGGCTCCGCCAACGTATCCAAACCAAGTTCCTCGATTAATTCGCTCGAGAACACTAAGTGCCCGTCAAACGCCGTGTCAATCCAGCACGTGACAGCGACATAATTCTCGCTCAACCGTTTGCTCACGAATAACTGCAGAAGCGCCCGACCATTCGCATCCACTTCACCATTCACGTCGAGCTCGCTCCAATATGAAAGGCGGCGTCATGTCCAATTCGCAAAACAAACGATTTTCGTTCCGGAAACGCTGTCTTCGCCGCCATTGCGGCCTCGATGAACGTAGATCCAAGAAAAAAGGCCTTGGATTCGGGTTCAATGGCAACAAATTGATTATTATGCTCAGCTTCAAGGCGTTTTCTTAAATCGCTTTCGTATACATTCTTTGCACTTTCGGAGATTGACATTCCACTACCTCGTTGCTTGAAGCCGGTTGTAGATGTCGTCATTTTACAACTAATTGCGTTCTAGGAACACCAACCGTCGTGCGCTACACGGCGACGAACAACCCGTTGCACCGGATCTCCACAACGAGTATGGAGTCATACTTTGTTCTCCGGATGCCGTCCCGTCATCTCCATCAAAACTCCTGCAAGGGAGTCTAACGGTCGCACGAGATCGACCAATCCTGCCTGTACTGCCGCGCCCGGCATACCAAACACAACGCAACTGGACTCGTCCTGGGCGATAATCCAACCACCGGCCGAGCGGACGCTATGCAGTCCTTCTACGCCATCGTCCCCCATGCCCGTAAGCATAACCGCCAGCATCGAATCGCCAAAACAGCGGGCAACCGATTGAAACAAAAAAGTCGCCGACGGGCGAAATCCCCGAACGGCTGGATCCGAGGTTAGTGTCACGGTGCGTTGAACCGCGACTCCCAAATGCCGATCTTCTGGCGCGATATAGACGGTCCCTGGCAGGAGCGGCTCTCCGTCCACGGCGACCTTTACGTTCAGGGGAACGACTGTATCGAGCCACGATACTAAACCCTCGGTGAATCCCGGTGCAATGTGTTGCACCACCAGGATCGGTGCTACAAATCCACTCGGTAGTCCTGAAAAAATCCGTTGCAGCGCGGGAGGGCCGCCGGTGGACGTCGCAATCGCCACCACCTGGGCACGGTGCTTCGATCGTTGC
>JANNPR010001226.1:0-1903 GCA_031400345.1 Planctomycetota bacterium
GGAGCGGAAGCTCCTGGTATGCGGTGGCGTAATGGTTTAGGTTGAAGTAGACGGACTACTTCAAGCCCCAGAGTGATCGACGCGGACCATTTCCTTTTTGGGGCATACGCCCCAAAAAAAGGCGACCGGCCATAGATCGAACTGCCCTTGGAGGACAACACTCCGTAGCCCAGCGTGAAGGCACGGACAACAACCCGGTTGTCAGGTACGGGAATTGGGTTACAGCCCCAAGGCTCTTTGTATAAAGTTGCCGCCTCACCAAAGTGGAAGTCGAAGCCCTGGCCCGGTTAGATGTCAGTGAACTTTCAACATGAGTAGCGCCGAGTGCGCGCGTTAATGCTGTTGATTCTCCGTACAACAGCGGGTTAGATTGTAGGGGCGTTGGGTAACGGTTTTTGGATGACGATGGAATTCGCCACACAAGGAGGTTGTTTCATGGCTTTGGATGCTCGGCGCCGTCAGAAAAAGGCAGAAAAGCGTAACGCGAAGCAGAGGGCGAAACGCAAGGAGTTGGCCCAGCGGAGGCCAGACGATATGGGGCAGAAGCTGGCACGAGTGGCTGCGGCACCGATTCTGCACTGCTGTACGACGGAAGACTTATGGGACCAGGGCATTGCTCAAATACTCGTGAGTCGCGAGTTGACAAATGGGAACATCGCGTTTTCCGTGTTTCTGGTCGATCGCTTCTGCCTGGGTGTAAAGGACGGGTTTTGCGGCATCTTGTCCAGGAGTGAGTATTTCGAAAAAGTCTATGAAAACATCGTCGATAGGGGCACCATCGTACCGCTGACACCAGCCTCTGCTCGCAAACTGGTCGAAGGCGCGGTGGAATACGCTGGCAATTTAGGCCTCTCGCCGCATTCCGACTATCGAAGCGCGAAATGGATCTTCGGCGACATCGACGTTTCCGCGGGCGACGAGGAATTCGAATTCGGCAAAGGTGGCAAGCCGTTATTTGTGCCCGGGCCATTCGATAGCCCTGGACGCTGTGCCTCGATCCTTGGCCTCCTGAATAATCGCTGTGGCCCGGACGGCTTTCACTACATAATGCCATTGCAGCAGCTCGGCCCGGACGATTATCTGGATTTCCCCGAAGTGGACGATGACGATTCGAACGACGACGGCTTTGACGATGACGATGCGGACAATGTCATCGAGGGTTCCGTCGCATCGGATCTTCGGCTCCCACATCGAGAGTAGTTGGAATCTGGCAAAAAAGAGGCTGGCTAGTAGTAGTGTGTCTATCTTAAGGTGGTGAGGCATACAACCGGCGGTTTGCCGAGGCGGAAGTAAGCCGCCGTCGTATTCCGAAAAGGCAAAGCAGCTTGGACTGTCGCGCCCTGATTCGGTCCCGGACCAAATCCGCCGACTCACTGATTCGCCGCCGGATTGCGAACTGCGACGGCAGCTTCAAACCGTGCAAACTACACTCGGTCTATAACGCACCACAGTAAGTTTATCGAGCCAAACTCGAATCGCATTTCCTAGACATTTTGGAAAAAAACCAATAAACCAAGTTTGACCCCCGTTCCGCCGTTCCGAGTTTCTCCGCCCATTTCCTTTGGATGCCGTTTGTTGTGAACAGAATGAACCGGCGAATGCATTGCACGTAAGCTTCCCCGTGCGTTTGGAATAGTGCAGCACGCGCAGCCTGTCGCGCACCTGGTCCAACAACCTAGGCTTCGGGGTTTCCGTCGCAGGGGAATGATGATTGACGTCGATTTGAGTTTACTCGTTGCTAGTCGTTGCACATTCTGCCGAAGGGTTTCGTCAAGTCGCGTTGCTTCGGCGGCTTTAGCTGACGGAAGCGCCAGGCTTATCTCCGTTTGCTGTCGAGATCTCTGAAAGTGGAGCGACCTCCGCTCGAGCCTGCGGGAACGTCTGAGGAGGAGCCCGCGGAAGA
>JANNPR010001286.1:0-2968 GCA_031400345.1 Planctomycetota bacterium
TTCGGCGGCAAGCCAGTGCGTGAATCCAAAAAAAACGGAGCGACCAAAGAAAAGGGCGTGGTGAAGCCACCACGCCCTCGACCACTCGTTCCTCGTGATGTAGTAGGCACACTCCGTGTGCCGTAACGGCACACGGAGGGTGCCTACTACAACGGGTTCCTCGTGTCTCAGGGACGTGCCACCCCAATTGGTGGCACGGAGTTAACGATTTACCGAACTGCGTCGCTGAGCATTTTACTATTCGGGATGCTGTGACGGTGGAGTAAGCCGTCTTCTTTAGTTTCGATGATCGTCGCTACGGGGCCGACATCGCGTACCGTGCCTTCGAATTGTCCAATTTGGACGAGGTCACCGGCTTGCAGGCGTTGGCGTAAATAATAGCCAGAGAGAATTCCTGCCATGACTTCTCGACCACCTAACCCGCAGCTCAATCCGACGGCTAAAGCGAAGGCTCCGAAGGCGATCAAGATCGCGTAGTTCAACAGCTCGAACTTGATTTCCAACTGTTCAAAGGCCGCGATGAAGGTCATCAGCGCTAAGATGTAGTAGCAGGCACTAGCCAGTTGTGGCGCATAGGTGATTCCCACTCGGTCGGCACTCGTAGCAATCACGCCTCGAAGCAAACTGGAAAGCAACAAGCCGACCACGACGAGCACGGTTGCCACTAGCAGTTTGGGGATATATGCAAACACGTTTTGGACGGCGTTGGCAACGCCGGGCAGGTTCAAAATGTCCAATGAAGCAAACAGGAAAACGCACATCAGCAACCAGAACACAAACACGCCGACGATCTGCGGAACCGTGCGTTCCACGCCGGCCTGCTTCATCGACTGGGCCATACCGCCGCGTTCTGCCGCTCGCTGTAACCCCAACTTTTCCGCCAACGCGGTACATGCTCGGGCCACGAGCCTCGCCACAACGTAGCCAATTGCCAGCACGATTATCGCTGTCACGATTTTCGGCAACAGATCAACAATTTGTGCGCCGACATCGGCAAAGCTTTCTAAGATCGCGTTTTTCGCCTTTACGCCAGAGTCTCTGAGGGTTTCGGCGGTTTTTTCACCTACTTCTGCCACGGTTTTGGTCGGGTCTAATTGCATGAGTTTCCCCTTTCTTTGGAAAACGGCCCGTCAGCGTGAACAGGATCAAGCCAATCAGGGCCAACGAAAAATGGAACATTGCGTACGGCAAACACCGCGTCACAAAATCGGCCAGGTGTACAACCAGCAGACGACTATTTAACCGCTGGTGTACCTGCTGCCCAAAATCCGACGGTGCGGGCGGTGGTTGTGTCTTGGATAGTTGCTCAAACAAATTGTTGTTTTGTATGGGCTGGGTCATATTGCGTTTCCAATACGTCTGTTGCCGACGCTCGTTTAGTCGTCACCAAAATTCTGTTCAGGAAACTGTTCTCGCAGGCGAGCACAAGCGCGGCTGATGCGCATCTTGCAAGCGCTGAGCGTTATCTGGAATATTTCCGCAAGTTCGTCATGGCTATAGCCTTCTCCATATTTCATCAGAAGTAAGGCGCGATCTTCATCATCGAGGAATTCCAGCATTTGCATTAAGTCGAGCGTCTTACTGGGGGCATCCATTTCCGCCCGGTTTTGCGACACAACCGCATCGGCCTGCCCGGCAGCAGACTCGTGCGTGCGGCGCCGTCCGCGTGCTCGGCGCAGCATCAGGCAGGTGCGTATCGCTATTCCATGGGCCCACGTTGCATAACGGCTTCGTCCTTCAAAGCGAGTCCTCTGGAAAAACAGTCGCACAAAAACTTCCTGGGCTGCATCGTTGGCGTCCTCGGCGTTACCCATCAATCGAAAGCAGACTCGCCATATCCGATCGCGGAGGCGATCCAACAGCGCACGAAATGCCGAACCGTCCGAGCCTTCTCGCGCAGCCTCCGTGGCAAGTTGCTCATCGGTAATGTTTGAGTCTTCCAAAGCCCATTCCCGCAGCGAGGACGATCGTGATCAAGGCAGTGCTCTGAGACTTCCGATGCCTCTAATCGTTGGAACGTCACTGATTGACGAAATTAGAGCCAATTCATCGATCGCGAAGTCCGCATTACACGAATAGATGATTCGGCTAGTACATCCGGAACAGCCGGGACGGGTCAAGATCGTTTAACCCCGCACCGCAGGCAACCGCTAGGCCGTAGTAGTCCGTCTGCGTCAAGAATGTGGATTAGTCACCGTTCGCAAGAGATGGGTGGCGAGTGTGCCACTTCAGGCCGCCGCCGCAGTCGGCGATCAGGTTCAGCAAAGATTATTTCGGCGGCAAGCCAGTGCTGAACAGCGTTGGACTAAATGTTGCGAATTGTTTCCTTCTACCAATGCTATCGGTCGCAACCGGCAATGTTGTTCGACCGTTCCAGCACTGGCTTGCCGCCGAATGAGCCGTCCCATGTAATCTACGTCAACTCCGGCGGCGGCCAGATGGCACACTGTCCAGCTGCCCCCGGGGGTTAAATGACCGATATCACGACTTGCGCGGGATTGATGGCTTGATAGCGGCCTTTGTTGGCCGTGATCTCGAACGCCTTGGGAACCTGCTCGATGCCTTGCAGGATATGCCGAATCGTGGATTTCAGATGGACACGGCCAGAGGACACTAAACGCACGGTGTGCTCCAGATGAGCTCGCGTGCTAATGTCTGGAAACACATACCGCAAACTTCGCTCGCGCAGCAGGTCGATGGGCATGGTAATCGGCTGGCCGAACCATGAAACGCCGACGATTGTGCCACCCGATCGTACTGCGTTAATTGCCTGAAGCAATGTTTCATGACCTGCCAATCCTTGCTTGGGACTACCGCCGGCACACTCAAAGACAATGTCGGCGCCGTTCCCACCAGTCAGTTCGTGAATGGCTGCAACGACGTCGCATTTGGTTGCGTTGAGCGCATGGTCGGCGCCCAATTCCTGTGAAACTAGACAAGCTTCGTCGCGAACATCGACTGTGATTAG
>JANNPR010000514.1:0-5062 GCA_031400345.1 Planctomycetota bacterium
GTCGAACCGACCCGGTATCGACCTGTTTTTATCTACCTCCTCCACCGGGAGCGAATTTTTTTAACCCGTTGACTTATAACATTGAGCGTTTTTTTGCGGGCGAGGCTCGCTATCCTGTTGAACGCACGTTACTTACCAGCACGATGCTCGATCTTGCGCTGCGAGCTCGCCAAGAGAAGCGGCAGAATATAAGTAATCCCGCGTTGGAGATTGCGTATCAAGCGCCATTTGATTCAGGTTTCTTCCGTGGAACTTTAACCGATGGCGCGTAGTCGAAATGTTTATACTAATCCGACGCGTGGTTACGCTCGTCACACTTTTACAGCGAATATGCGCAAACGTTGTCGGTGGGTTCAATTGTTCTGGGTAATTTGACCGATGCCACAGCAAGACGTAATTGACGAAGAGGTCCGGTTGTTACGACGGGGAGCGACTCGTATAATTCGACGAGCCATGCCACGCCGCGAGGAGTTTGGGGGTTGTCCGAAAAGCCCAAAATCCTGATTGTCTGCGACCACGACGAATGTCGGGAACTAACGGAAAAGTTCTCGCCATCGTTCGACGTGGTCACGGTCTCTAACCCATTACGGGCCATCGCGCATCTGCGTCGAGATGGGTTCGCTGGCCTCTACGTCGGGGCGCGACACTTCGACAACGCTTTGCGTCTTGGTAGGTTGCTTCAGAACGACCGAGTCTTAGACGGAATGCCGGACGGCGTCGTGTTGCTAGACGCCGACAATTCGATTAATTGGGCAAACTCTACCTTTCGCAACTGGGCTGGCAAGGACAACATTATCGGCGAGGGTTTTTATTCTTCCCTCGGTAATCCGGAGATTCTAGGACCCGATTTTTGCCCATTTCATACGGCGTTTGCCGCTGGGACGGCGAGCAGCTCGACGCTGAAAGTGGGAGAAAACCGGTTTTATCAGGTCCATGCCGCGCCGCTGTGCGATGCAGGAGGGGCTCCGCAAAATTTGATCGTAACCGTTCGTGACATCACGGGAGACATTCTGCAGCAACAAAAGCTGGCCGCAATCCATCGTGCCGGTGTGGCTCTCGCCGACATTCAGCCCGAACAGGTCTTTCAAATGGGGGTTGATGAGCGAATTGAGCTATTAAAGTCGAATATTCTTCACTATACGCAAGACCTCCTGAACTTCGACGTGGTGGAGATCCGACTGCTAAACGACGAAACCAGTGAGCTTATGCCATTGTTGACCGTGGGGATGGACGACGACGCGGCAAGTCGAAAACTATACGCGAGACCTAAAGACAATGGCGTGACGGGTTTTGTGGCGGCTACGGGCAAGAGCTACCTTTGCGAGGACACCCAGGAAGACCCAATTTACATTCAAGGCTTTGCGGGGGCAAAAAGCTCCTTGACCGTGCCGCTCGTGCTCCATGAGAAGGTAATCGGGACGTTTAACGTGGAAAGTCCTGTTCCTCGAGGCTTCACCGACGCGGATCTGCAGTTCCTGGAAATTTTCGCTCGTGACATCGCTGTAGCGCTGAATACGCTGGAACTGATGGTGGCCCAAAAGGCAAGCGCCGCTCAGGAAAGCTGCGATGCAATTCACGGCGCGGTTGCGTTGCCAGTCGACGAGATTCTGAATGACGCTGTCAATATTATGGAGCGTTATATTGGCCACGAGCCCGATGTCGTTCAGCGATTGCACCAGATCCTAAAAAATGCCCGCGATATTAAACAGGTCATTCAAAAAGTCGGCCAGAAGATGTCGCCAGCTGAGGCGGCCCCTTTATCCTCGAAGATGGAACGTCGTCCCAAGCTCAGAAACAAGCGAGTCCTAGTAGTGGACGCGGACGATGGGGTGCGGAACGATGCACACGGCCTTCTTGAACGCTATGGATGTATCGTCGAAACGGCACACTCGGGCGGGGAAGCCGTATTCATGGTTCGCAATTGTGGCTCGGAAGCCGCCTACGATGTCATTATTGCTGATATACGATTGCCTGATCTGTCAGGCTACGAACTAATGGTGCGGATGCAGCCATTGCTCGATCCGCTTCCGATAGTATTAATGACCGGTTTTGGTTACGATCCCGACCACTCGATAGTTAAAGCCCGCCAAGCCGGACTGCATCCGAAAGCCATTCTCTATAAACCATTCAGGCTGGATCAGCTGTTGGAGGTGGTCGAAACCATTCTGGACGCGAACCGGCGGGTCGTTCAGACTTGATGCATGCTATTAATACTGTTAATCGGGATCGCGGTGGCTGGACACGCCGCCTTATGGTTAGCGATTCTGAACCGAGTGCATGCTTTGCCGATCCCGTGCGGGCTGATCCACGTCGCGGAAAAGGTAGTTTTTCTTATTGTGCTAGGGATCCCAATCGCCGCCGCCTGGGCGGAGACATCTGGCGAGTATTCAGTACGCGATAATGTTCTCTCGGGCGAATCCCTTTGGCTCACGGCCTACATCGGCAGCTGCGCGTTGATATGGCTCGTAATTGTGCCCGCCTGGCTGCGTCGTGAAGTCTTTGCGCGCAAGGTCCGTGCGCTGGTCTCGAACGTCACGACTCGGATCGATGTCGTGTCCTGTACCGAGGCGAGGTTAGTCGCCGGGGCCAAAGCACGCTGCCTATCCTGGATCCCCTGGAACCAGATGCTCGAAATTCACATTCAAAAGAAAACGATACAACATCCGGCTCTCCCACCGGAGCTCTGTGGGCTTACGATTGCGCATCTGTCGGACTTGCACTTTACGGGGAACATTTGTCGAGAGTTTTTTGAGGTACTGGTCGATCAAACGAATGAACTGCAACCGGATCTGATCGTTCTGACCGGGGACATCATTGACAGGAAAAAGTGTCTTGATTGGATTCCGCAGATTCTGGGCCGTCTGAAAGCACGACAAGGTGCGTATTTTATTCTGGGAAATCACGACAAACGCCTCGGTGACGTTGTATCGATTCGAAACTCGGTGATCAAAGCGGGTCTCACTGACGTTTCCGGGCGCTGGCTCATCCAGAATAATCTAGCTGCGCCGTTATTACTGGCCGGCACCGAAGAGCCTTGGTTTCATAGTTGTCCGGACCTTACTGGCGCACCCCCGGCAAGGCGTGCTGGGGGGGCGTTTCGGGTACTGTTGTCTCATTCGCCCGATCAACTTCCGTGGGCCAGAGTCCATTCATTCGACCTTATGTTGGCCGGGCATACTCACGGTGGGCAAATAAGGCTTCCCCTCATCGGCCCGATCGTGTCTCCGAGTTGGTACGGCGTCAAATACGCCAGTGGCGTGTTTCACGAACCGCCAACGCTGATGCACGTCTCGCGAGGCGTTTCCGGAGTAGATCCGATTCGAATTAACTGCGCGCCAGAGCTAGCGTTGCTAGTTCTGAATCCAATGCGTTAATTCCGATTAATTGGAATCTTGTGAGGAATCCCCCTCCAGCGCAAGTCGTCGTCGCCGCAACAATTCCCAGATGGCATACGCCACAATTCCTGAGCCAAACACAGCCAGGCTTAGCAGCAAAATTTTGCGCTCCGCCATCAGTAAGATGAACAGCCAACCGGTAGTGGCGATGACGCTGGGGATTGGGTAACCCCACATACGAAAGGGGAGTACCACGTCTTTGCGTGTGGTTCGTAGCAAGTGCAAGCCAATAATCTGCCCAACAAATTGCACGAGAATTCTCACACAGACGGCAGCAGAAATTACATCTGCTAGATCAAAGAAGCAAAATACAGACGTCAACATGCCGAGCGCAAATAACGACACCACGGGGAATCCACGAGTTGGATGCACGATCGCAAACGCACGAAAAAAATCACCGCGGCGCGCCGCGGCGAAGGGGATGCGTGAGTATCCCAAAGTGAGCGCGAAAACCGAAGCCACCGCAGTCCAGACAATCAGTCCGCTGAATAACACTGCCGCATTGCGTCCAAACAAGTGTTCCATGAAGTCGGCAGCGATGTTGTTGGATTTCATTGCCTCCTGCCAGGGAATGACAGCAATGATGGAGATGTTCATCGTGAGATAGATAGCAGCCACAACGACCACAGAAATGATGATGGCCCGGGGTATTGTTTTGGCTGGTTCGACAACCTCGTCACCCAAATGGCAAATATTGTAGTATCCCAGGTAGTCGTAAATGGCGATCAACATCGCTGCTCCTAGCCCAACGGCAAATTTGTTGTCCAACTGAAACGCGTTTGCAGGTAAGGTGAGCAGCGAACTATCAAAATGCAGAAGTCCCAGGATGATCACCGTTAAAACAGTGATCATGGTCCCGGTGCAAAGGACGATACTGATTAATCCGATATGCTTGATTCGTTGACAGACCAGAAGGGTTACCGCGAGCGTAGCCAGGGCCGCGATCCACGCGGTCCCATTGGCGATGCCCCACTCCGCCAACGTCGGTGCTATCCCGGGCAACGCGTATTCGATGTAGCGCGCCGCGCCGATCGATCCTGACGCCATTTCCAATGCGCCGCTGACGAGGAACTGCCAAATGAATAAAAACGGAACGATTTGTCCCCAGCGATAACGGCCGAAGATTTCCCGCAGAAAATGGTAGGATCCGCCACTACCGGGTAAAGCGGCTCCCAGCTCACTCCAGACCAACCCATCACACAACACCAACCCGGCTGCGATGATCCAGCCGATGATTGCTTGCGGACCATTCATGGCCGCTATGAAAGCCGGGATCGTTATGAACGGTCCAATGCCAACCATATTGGCCACATTGAGCGCGGTCGCCTGCCAAACGCCGAGCCCGCGTTCCAAAGCGGGAGTCTCAGTTTCGAGTTCGATCCTTTGGTCACTCATAAAGCAATCGATCCAATGCTGCCAGTGCCACATCCCAGCGTGTTGGGGATTCGCTAAAGACACCCCACCATTCCATGATTGCTTCTGCCGGGTCCCGGTCGTCGGGAAGGCTCACGTGCCATGCGTCCAAAGCTAATTGAATGTTGTCTGACGAGAATTCGGCCCACTCCACGTCCTCCGCAGCCTTTATAACCACCGCTAGGAAAGCCATTTCCGCCACCGCTGAAAGACGGTCGCCGTGGATGGCATCGGAAAACACGGGTAAATCGGAG
>JANNPR010000013.1:0-3002 GCA_031400345.1 Planctomycetota bacterium
GGTCGTCGTCATGCCGCTTCCAGACGCTCCCAGAAGCAGACCTAGTTGTAACCGTTGTTCGACCAAGTAATGCAACCGCGACAGTGCTTCGTCGTGAGTCGAACTGCGAAAGAATATGGAACTCAAAGAGGCAGTCCGGTCCGACTGTTGAGGAGCCAATACATCGTTCATGTGTGAATTCACGTAACCTGGGAAATCGTATCAAACTCCGCTACATTCCGTAACTCTTGCTTAATCGGACATGTTTCACACAAATCTTCAAAAAAAGGCCGGCATCCATCGTGGGACAACGGTTTTTCATTGAATCGCCGATCGCCGAGGATTCCGAAGTCGCTTTGTCGAGAGACGAAGGACGCCATTTGGCTAAAGTAATGCGTGCACAAATTGGGGACGAGATAGTCCTTTTCGACGGAGCCGGCTCCGAGTTTCTTGCCACCATCGAACGGATTGTAAAAGGGACCGTTTGGCTGAAGATACTTAGTCGGAATACGGTCGACCGGGAGCTTCCTTACGCCCTGACCTTAGGTGTAGCGCTGCCCCGCGGCGATCGTCAGCGTTGGCTAATTGAAAAGGCGGTGGAGTTGGGCGTAACGAGGGTGGTGCCATTGATTACGGTTCGAGGCGTGGCCCAGCCAACCTCGCAAGCCTGCCAGCGACTAACTCGCGTTGTGATTGAATCTTCGAAACAGTGTGGTCGAAATCGATTGTTGGAAATCTGCGAACCTCAAGTGGTACGCGCGTTTCTATGTTGTTGCGACACGATGGAGCGTCTGTTTGTTCATCCCTACGGTTCCAAGGATTCTCTGGCAACAGTATCTGAACATGCGGTCGCCGATCCGCTGTCTCCGGTTGCGGTTGCGGTCGGTCCTGAAGGCGGTTTTACGGACGACGAGGTCGACGCCGCTCGTGAGTTAGGATGCCAGCTGGTGGACCTTGGCCCGCGCACGCTTAGGATTGAGACGGCTGCTGTCGCGATTTGCTCGTACATCACTTTGTCCCGCCTGGCAGTAATTGAGGGGAGAAGTAACGATGAAGGATGATCCTCTCTAATCACGAATCTTGTTGGTTGAACAATCGCATCAAGGAAAACTTCAAATGATCCGCGTGGGTATCTTGGGCGCGACTGGCTACACAGGCCTAGAACTGATCAAGATTTTGCTGCGGCATCCGCACGTGCAAATAACTACCCTGAGCAGTCGGCAGGAGGGTCATCCACATATTGCCACGGTTCATCCGCAGTTGGCGGGAAGGCTGGATCTCCAACTCGAAGATCTGCCGCCAGAATCCTTAATCAACCGCGTGGATTGCGCATTCAGTTGTCTACCGCATGCGGCGTCAGCGTCAGCCGTGATGAAGCTTTTGGATGGCAACGTTCGCGTTGTGGATTTCAGCGCCGATTACCGTTTAAGAGATGCACAAAGCTACGCCGAATGGTACGGTCACAAACATCCAGATCCCGACCGATTGGGAAAGACCGTATATGGCCTTCCGGAACTCTTCGGCGATCAAATTCCCGATTCTCAGCTGGTCGCTAACCCGGGCTGTTATCCTAGTTCGGCCATTTTGGCGCTGGCACCCTTCCTTAAAGCTCGCTTAATTGATCCGAAGGATATTGTCATTGACTCGAAGAGCGGTGTTTCCGGGGGTGGGCGAACGCCGAAACTGACCACTCTGTTTACCGAATGCAACGAAAGTCTGTCCGCCTATAACGTAGGGCGACATCGTCATATGCCGGAGATCGAGCAGATTCTAGGTTTAGCCAGCAACCAAAGTGTCGAAGTGATATTCACTCCACATCTAGTACCCATGGATCGTGGCATTTTGACGACGGTCTATGCGCGGCCAACACGTGGATTATCGGAGGAAGACTT
The DNA here is from genome assembly GCA_031400345.1 of Planctomycetota bacterium. Lineage (GTDB taxonomy): Bacteria > Planctomycetota > Planctomycetia > Pirellulales > Pirellulaceae > JANNPR01. The sequence continues at coordinate 1,872 of JANNPR010000013.1, forward strand.
TTTGAAGGTTCTTCGAGAATTTTATGTCGGAAAACCCTTTATGCGGATCGTTGAGCACTTGCCGGGCACCAAGGACAGCGCCCACACCAATTTCTGCGATATCACCGTTCGATTGGTACGCGGCCGGCTGATCTTGATTAGCTGTTTGGATAACCTCATCAAGGGCGCCTCCGGCGTTGCCGTTCAAAACTTCAATCTGATGTACGGTTTTCCCGAAACGACGGCGCTCTGATTGCGTCGTTTAAGGCTCACTTTACTTTGCAGGATGTAACGATGGCTCACGGAGTACCGGCTGGTTTTCGATTAGGTGGTGTCCGCTGCGGCATTAAGAAGGCGGCTGGCAAAGACGATTTGACGTTGATTGTTTGCGACAAATCCGCTGTGGCGGCAGGGGTTTACACGACGAACTTGGTCTATGCCGCTCCAGTGGCTATCGATCGGGCGCGCACCCCTTCCGATCGTATCCGCGTGGTGGTGGTCAATTCTGGCAACGCCAACGCTTGCACCGGCGAACGTGGATTGGCAGACGCGCATAACATGTGTCGGCTGGCCGCCGCGGTTGTCGATGCCGTCGAAGACCAGGTTTTAGTCATGTCTACCGGTATTATTGGCGAGTTCTTACCGATGGAAAAAGTCGCTGCTGGAATCACCGAGGCCGCCGGAAAGCTCGGAGTCGATGAAGCATCCTTATTAAGTGCTGCTCGCGGCATACTCACGACCGACAATGGCCCCAAGCTTACCAGCCGCTCGCTGAGAATCGCTGGTCGGTCTGTCCAGATTACGGCGATGGCAAAAGGTGCGGCAATGATTGGACCCAACATGGCCACTATGCTCGCTATTGTGATGACGGATGCTGCACTTAACCCGGCCGAAGCACAATTCGTTTTAAAGTCGTCTGTCGCTAAAAGTTTTAATTGCATTAGTGTAGAAGGGCACATGAGCACCAACGATACCGTACTACTGCTCGCCAGCGGCGCAAGTGAGGTGAACCTCGGTGATTCATTGCCCATATTCCAGCAGGCACTCGACGATGTATGCATCGAGTTGGCCAAAATGATACCTAATGACGGAGAGGGCGCGTCGCACCTGATTCATATCAATGTTCAGGGATGCCAAAGTTGGGAAGCTGCC
>JANNPR010000025.1:0-2697 GCA_031400345.1 Planctomycetota bacterium
CTGCGAAAGATTTTCATCGCGAGAACGCTCGCATTCGCAAACGCTTGACCGGCGAGGCTTCGCAAAAGTATTCAAAAAGTGGTCGGGGTACTCGGCGTCAGGAAGTTGGATCGCCCGAGTCCCCATGGGCAAATCTTTAAACTTGGTCTTTACGCCGGTGGCTTGGTCAATCGCGTCCAATAGAGGTTCCGCGGATAGCCGCTTCACATAGTAATGGCTGAAGAAACGGTTGTCCCAGTTGTTAGCGGCCGTTGGCTGCGAGGCCAGTTGATAAAGGCGCGACGCCATCAAGTCTTTGACGATCAGCTTCAGGTTGAAATTGCCGTCTACGAATCGCTTGGTCAGCGCTTCCATTAAGGCTGGGTTACTGGGGGGATTGGTCGATCGCATGTCGTCGATCGGTTCTACCAAACCACGTCCCAAAAGGTATGCCATGTAACGATTGACGACGGACCTCGCAAAGAACGGATTGTCTTTCGCGGTAATCCAATCGGCTAGAGGAATGCGCCGATCGAGTGGATGATCGACAGGGGCACCGCCGAGTGGCGTGGGGGACATTACTTTGCCTGTACGTGGTTGATTCACATCTCCGGATGCCTGAACAACGACAACCCGCTCACCGCCGAACAGACCGAACTCCTGGCTATTTTTCAAACCGACGCGGGAAAAAAATGCGGAAAATGCGTAATAGTCGTCCTGGCTGTATTTTTCAAACGGGTGATGGTGGCACTTGGCACATTCGAGTCGCACCCCCAAAAACAATTGGGCTGTCGATTCCGTTCGTTCTGCAGAATCCTTGTTGACCAGATAGTAGTTGGCTGGCCCATTGCTATAGATCGAACCCTTGGCGACTACCAGCTCGCGGACGATTTGATCGAACGGCCGATTGATGCGGAACGATTCGAGCAACCAGTTGTGAAGGGCCCACATGCCCTGGTCTCCCAGCTCGCGACTCGTGTTGCGAATCAGGTCCGCCCATTTCAATGTCCAGAAAGCCGAGTACTGATCGTTGTAAATGTCCTGGGCCGGGTCACCGCTGAGTCCCAGCAATCGGTCTATCAACTGATCCCGTTTCTTTGGTTCGGTTGAATTGATAAAAGCCAGCGTCTGATCGACAGACGGCAACGTGCCAATTGCGTCCAAGTAGGCACGGCGGACGAATGTGGAATCATCGCAAAGGGGTGAAGGTTCGATGCCCAGCTCGCGAAACTTCGCGGCCGCTAATTCGTCGACGAAGTTGTTGTTCTGCCATCCCGTCAATGGAACTAAGTTTCCTAGCGGGACAACGAACACAGAAATCTGGGCATGTCCTTCGAACCGAACCATGACGGTTGCTTGCCCCTGGCCCACGGTTTTCACCGCCCCTTCGCGATTGACGTTTACGATGGCATCATCCATCGAGTCAAACTTGGCCCAGGACGTGACATCACGACGAGTGCCGTCGGAATACATCGCTTCAACTCGCAACTGCTGCTTGAGACCGGCCGAGCCCACGCGATGCTTCGGCCAAACCTCGATACCGGTCAGTCGTTTCGCATTTTCGTCCGTATCTGGGGCGGGTGCACCAGAAGCAAGCCAAGCGACCAGGATCTGGTAATCCACCGAGGCCGGTTGGAGCCGTTTGCCACCGCCATGTGGTAAACGCATTGTGGGCTTCAACAGGAACAAGCTTTGATCGGGTCGCTGCAAATCGACTCGCCGTTGATCGCGATCCCGCGCAATCATGTTGCGATCGGCGACGGGATCGAATCCAAGTACGGACAGTATAAGTCCACCTTTTCCATGTTGGCTGGCGTGGCAAGATCCGGCATTGCAGCCAGCTTTAGACAGAATCGGTCCGACATGATCCAGGTAGGTCACCTTAGGTGGAGTCGTCAATTCCGTCACCGTGACAGTAACGTCCTTTGCTGACGCGGGATCGCCCAGCGTCACCTTAATCGTGGCTTGACCGTTGGAAACGGACAGCAGCCGCCCATGGCCATCGACACTTACGATATTCGGGTTGGACGACTCAAAGCTTGCCTGATGTGTCAGGTCTTCCGATCGTTCGTTAGTGGTTCCATTGGAATCGGATTGTGTCGCCAGAAGTTGGGCACGGGCAAACGGCCCGGACAGTTGCACTTCTTTAGGGGAGACGTTGAACAATGTCGAGTCCGCCCAGCTTGGCTCGGCAAAGGCGAACGCCAGCACGCCGCAGGCAAGAAGGAGGGTGGCGGGCGGCGGGTGGAGCATGAAGCGCGGAGGGCGTGAATAATGCATAGTGAGTGGTGGGTGGTGGGTGGTGGGTGGTGGGTGGTGGGTGAGGGAACTAATCGTAGGACGGGCACTCTTGTCCGTCAGGATGCTCTACGGGTAGGAGCGATGCGACCCTTTTATGACGGAAGGTGATCCACAATTTTGGGTAGAAGTTCTAGTTAGGCAGGCTCTTACGATCGCCAGTCAGTATGGCAAATGAATTCTGACGATGCTATACAAACGTACGATTTCATCAAGTTCCGTTGATCCAACATCGATAGCTGGTAAGATATCGACCGTGTTTGACCCTAACGCCATCCGGCTTGCCCGGGTGGTTTAACGGCTTTTGCACTACTTCGACTGCCCACCGCCGCCCCACCGCCCGCCCCCCCGACTGCCGACTGCCGACTGCCGACTGCCGACTGCCGACTGACCCCCCCGACTGCCGACTGCCGACTGCCG
>JANNPR010000069.1:0-3122 GCA_031400345.1 Planctomycetota bacterium
CCCGGATCTGCCCTCAACAGTGGAGCTTATCGTCGCGCTGGCGAAGAGTGGCGCCACCGCCATCGAGGTCGGCGTGCCTTTTAGCGACCCCATCGCCGATGGGCCGGTGATTCAGCGCTCCGCGGAGCGCGCCGACTCGAAAGTTTCGCCGGCACGCTCGCTTGCTGTGCCTGATCCCAATGCCAGACTGTCACCAGATCTTCGTAATCCGATTCAGCCACCGGTTCGCCATTAAACAGCGCATTCGCTTGCCGGTACAAATACTGTTCAGCTTCAGCCTTCGTGGGCACCTCATCGACAATTTGTATCAACGCGTTTCGCGCGGCGCTGCTTATAGCCTGCGGCGTGTCCGACGCGATGGCGGGACGTACCAAGTACCATGTGGCATGCGGAGCGTGCAGGCGACCTAAGACTTCGATAACCTGCGCTTTCTGATCAACATCCAGGGTATCCAAGGCACCGATCAGCGGAGCGACCATCGTCTGACCGAGTCGCACCAATGCTGCCTTTACGTAGCGATGGTCGTTTGATCGTCCTCGGTCCGCCAAGACGCGCAGCATCGGCGCAACGGCCGACACTCCTGCGTCGCGTAGGTCAACTAGTGCTGCGTGCCGTACTTGGACATTGGCGTCACTGAGTCGTTGAATAAGTTCTTGCAACCGTTCGGGATTTTCGGCAGCCTGACTGGCAGCCTCTAAGACCTGACGACTAAACTCGGACACTGTGGAACCGAACCGTTGATCGCGGATCCAACGGATAAAAATCGCTGATCCTGATTTTCGCTGGAGTTCAACTAATACGGTAGCGTCCGGGTTTGACTCGGCTAAACGCTCTATGTACTTGGTTGCTTCGTCAATTCGTCCGTAATCGGTCATTAGCTGTGCCGCACGGAGCAACTGGGCCGGCGTGCTAGGATTGGTCCGACGCAGGTCCACTACGAAGAAATCGGTTTCGACGACCTCCTCTGCGGATTTCTTAATTGATAATGGCTTACCGGCGGCTGGCTCCGCGGCGGGTTTTTCACCCCCGCCGAAGGGATCGATATCGGCGGGCTCTTGGCCAAATGAGGTAGCGGCGATGCCAATCAGCATTGCTAACGTGAAACCACGCGATGGTCGTGCGAGTCGAAACATTGAAGTTGCCAACCTACCACCCGTACTAGAGGCTCAGCTTCCGCTTCCAGCGTTCGAATTGAGCGGCGACTTCCTTAGGCGCCGTGGAACCAAAACTGCGAAAGGCCTGAAGTGCCTTATCCACTCCCAATACACTGAATACCGTTTCATCGAGATCGGGACGAAGCTCTTGAAATTGTGCCAATGGAAGGTCCTGTAGCCGCACATCCCGCTCACGCGCAGTGCGCACCAATTGTCCGACCAAATGATGAGCCGATCGCTGCGGCAGGCCACGCCGAATCAGGTATTCCATAAACGTCGTGGCGTCTAAATGGCCGCGATCCAGCCGGGCCGCAATTGCTTCTCGGTTCAATCGAGCGCCGGCCACCATGGCTGCGGCCAATGCAAGACACGATTTAACGGTTCGCACCGAATCAAACAGCGGCGGCTTATCTTCCTGTAGGTCGCGGTTGTAGGCCAAAGGCAAGCCTTTCACTAAAACCATCAACGTTGTCAGGTTTCCGATGACACGCGCAGCCTTTCCTCGAATCAATTCCAGAACGTCAGGGTTAATCTTTTGCGGCATAATCGACGAACCGGTGCAAAACTCCTGCGGCAAGCTCATGAAACCAAATTCGACTGTTGACCACAGAATCCATTCCTCCGCCCAGGTACTCAAATGTTCGGCGACCAATACTAATACGAAGGCAATTTCCAACACGAAATCGCGGTCGCTAGAAACGTCCAAACTATTTTCAGCCACGCCCTCAAATCCCAAGCGTTTCGCCACGTCCAAGCGGTCGATTGGCAACGAGGTACCGGCCAGCGCCGCGGCACCCAGGCTACTTACGTTTGTTCGTCGACGGCAGTCGGCCAAACGTAATCGGTCACGCTCAAACTTCTCGCAATAGGCAAGCCAATAGTGAGCGGCCAGGACCGGCTGTGCCCGTTGCATATGCGTATAGCCAGGCAAAATCACGTCCCGATCCAAGTCGCACCGGCCGACGAATGCCTTCTGCAGCTCGATCAACAATGCATCTAAGACATCGATTTCATCCCGCACCCAAAGACGTAAGTCCGTCGCGACTTGGTCATTGCGACTGCGGCCCGTGTGTAGTTTCCGACCCACGTCTCCAAGCCGGTCAATCAACGCTTGCTCAATATGCATGTGGATGTCTTCAAGTTCTCTTCGAAACTGAAAGTCACCCCGCTCGATTTCGTCGCGAATTTCTCCTAATGTCGTTTCGATCTGTTGACCCTCGTCAGGCGATATAAGTCCAACAGCAGTAAGCATCTGCGCATGGGCGATCGATCCCGTAATGTCGTGCTTGTAGAGCACGTAATCAACGCTGATGCTTTCCGTAAATTCTTCAACACGGCGATCGGTCGCTGTGTTGAATACTCCACTCTTTGCGGGACTTGCCACGATCGCCTCCGATCTTCAAAGCAGCCCAGCCGAACGCGGGGGCGCACCCGGGGCAACAGTCGTTTTGATCCCCATCCGAAGGACACGGCCGCCTAAGTGCTCGGCCTAAGTGCTCGGCCTAAAAGCTCGGCAACCTGATTGTTCTAGAAGTGCATGCTAAATGCCTAAGCGCGAGGTGTCAACGAAGTCAGACCGACGTGCCCAACTTTTGGGCAATCGCAGCCAAAAGTAAGTTCAATTAGATTGAAGATGCCGTAAATGCTTAGCCTCAATTGAAATCGGGCGCGTTAGCAAACGAGTTCAAAAGAGCATAAGTAGAGGGGCAATAGTAATCCTCTGAACGCTGCGTAGACTGTTACGCTCTATTATGTTCATAGCGCGAAAGGAGCCTGGAACGATGCCGACGGAACGACGATTCGATTCCAAGAAAAAGCAGGCCGCGGTACCAACCGCCCAATTACTTGAACGACATCCGCCGTTCAATTTAGAAGCGGAAGCCGCTGTGCTGGGTAGTATTATGATCAACCCAGACGTATGCGATGACGTGGCGCTAATCCTCAGGCACGACGACTTTTACGACGATG
>JANNPR010000077.1:0-2245 GCA_031400345.1 Planctomycetota bacterium
AGATGGCTCTTCCCTCGACCGTTCAGACCTGCAATCGCAATGCGAATCCGGTCGTTTGCGCCGCGGATTTTGCCTGACGCCTTGGTACCAGTAATGAGAAAAGTGGCGCCCGCAGCGGCCGACGTCTGTAAAAACCTGCGCCGATTGAAACGCGACATCTTAGGGTACTCCGGACTCTTTTGAGGGGAGGGATCAGGAAAGCAACACTGGATGATACGTCACGGCCGGACGGGCTACAATCGCGAGATGCGCAAAACGGAGCCGTAGGGTCTTAAGGTGCGTCTATCTCAAAATGGGGGACCGAGGTGACAGTGTGCCACATAATCTGGCAGCCGCCGAAGTTGGCTTGGATTACACGTGATCGCTAATTCGGCGGCAAGCCAGTGCTCAGAACGGTCGGACCACTTAAGCTGACTGAGGCGGAGAACAACGTAGAAGCACGGCAATTCGAACCCCGTAGTCCAACGGTGTTCAGCACTGGCTCGCCGCCGAGATAGCCTTTGCTGAACATCATAGCCAACTCCGGCGGCTGCCAGTGGCACACTCTCGGCCCACATTCTTACTTCTTTAGCGTCGTGAGATACTCGACCACGTCGATCAGGTCCTGGGTAGTCATGGTCTTCTGCAGGTCGGCTGGCATCAACGACACGATCTGTTTCTTCAGCTCTTCCAGCTCGGATTTCTTGAACGTTTGCTGAATCGCTTCTGCCGATTTGAGTGTCACGGAGTCCTCCGTTTCACTGACCTTAATCCCTGTGAAAACCGTTCCATTCTCGTGTGAGGCAACGTAGGTTTCGAAGTTGTGACTAATACCGGCACTGGGGTAGAGAATCGATTCGAAGAATGCCGGTCGACTGAGTTTTCCGCCGATCTCGGAAAGATTGGGACCCACTTCTTTACCTTGGCCGTTAACGACGTGGCACTTAGAACATTCCGCTGTTTTGACGAATAGACTCGCCCCCCGCGCGACGTCACCTTTCATCTTGAGCAACTCCACCAGGGCGGGAATTGGCTTGTCCTTCGCCACCGGCGGCGGGAATATTTTGAGCGCTTGTTGCTTGACGTCGTCAAACGGGCAAGTGTGTAACGCCGCTGTGGCTGCGGCCACAAGCGATTCGTCCAGCTTCTTGTCTTGTAGCTGATCGAGTATCTCCGTGGCCCCTTTTTTGGTGCGTGTTATACCTCGGACCGCATACCGTTTGACGTCCGACGGCGATTGGGCACTCTTTAACGCCACCTGTAAAAGATCATAACTCGCCGGATCGCCGGAGTTCCCTAGTACCGTTGCCGTGTCGCGGGCAACGGTTTCATCCTTGCCTTGCAACGACGCTTCAATGCCAGAATGAGCCTTTTTGCGCAATAGAACTCGTACGGCCTCCACACCCAGTTGAGAATCCGGATTGGCTATCGCCATTCCGAGCAATTCATCATGGCGCGCGACAACGTTGAATCGATCCACCAACGAAACAAATTGGGTCTGGCCCTTGAGCCCGTCGAGAACCCTATTTAAAGCGATGCGCTGTTTCTCATTTGTCGAAACATCGAAGCCCTTAAGCCGGCCCAGCGCCTCGCTCATCACAGCTTGGGATTTCTTGGCATCGCCCGTTGTGGCGAAGCCTAATTGAACCAGGGCCTCGTCCTTCCCAGCGCCGGAAAGAAAATCGAAAGCTCGCATGAATCGCGGCACGTCTTCGGTCCGAATCGTTGAGCCGGAAAGAACTTTGGCCAACAACTGTGGAGTCTTGCTGGCGCGCGAACGCCAGATAACCTCACATCCAGCAGGGTTGTTCCATCGATCACCCACCTTTGCTAGCCAGGCGTCGAGACAAATATCCCAATCGCTTCCGGCACCAATTCCCAGCGCTTCGAGATACCAACGGTCGCGACCGTCGTACTGTGAGGCCAGATTGGCCCACAGCTCAAACTTTTGTTTGGGCGGGAGAAACCGCAAAGCGATGGCACATTCGCGACGGACTTGCGCCGATGAGTCACCAACTAGCTTCCGGACAATCCCATCCATATCCATCTTCAAGAATCGGGCCAGCCGCAGACCAACGATTCTCAAATCTTCGTTGCTATTGAGCACGGCAGAATCGACGTATTGCTTGGACCCGTTTGGCATTTGAGCCAGCAACCACAGCGCGCGAGCTCGAAACTGCGGACTCGGGTCATTTTCGTACGCCTTCTTCAAGACCGGTTCCGCTTTGGCTTGGAAATCGTGTAGAGCCGTCCATGCTAAATAGCG
>JANNPR010000084.1:0-3000 GCA_031400345.1 Planctomycetota bacterium
ATGTGGGTAAAGCCATAGATTGCGACAACCACGTCACTGCCGGATTGGAAGCTTTAGAGGGCTTTATTACCGAACGCACGCGTTGGCTTATTGAACATCATATGGAAGCCCAAGCGGCAATTGACGGACAATTGGGGGCCCGCGCGAACCGCCGTCTCAAGGAAAATGAAAGCTACGAAGAGCTGATTGCGTTGGCACGTTGCGACCGCGATGGGCGGCATCCTGGTATCCAGACATCGGAACTCGACGAAGCTCTCAACTACCTCCACGAGCTCTCACAAACATTTGGCTAGATGTCGGTGGTGAGGCTTATACCGATTGGGATATGGAACATTTCCCGCCAAACGCATCCTCTCTCTCTTGCCCTTGAATCACCGCCGGCGATCATTCTAGGATGTGAAGGCGTCGGCACGTCTTGCATTCTTGTCCAGAATCCGGTTAAGGACCCATTCTTTGGCCAATTCCGATTCCGCTCAAAACCATTCCTTCCGCGATGATGATCGCGAGCTCTCCCAAATGCTTCAGACCCTGGCGAGCGAGGTTTTGAAAAGCGGAGTTGAAGGAGCGAATGCGGACCGAGTCGAGATCTTGGAAAAATTATTGGGCCGCGATGTTTGCCGACGACTAGCGATCTATAGGCTGCCAGCTGACTTTTTGCTTTCGGTTGTCGTCCCTGTCTATAACGAAACGAAGACGATCGAGAAAGTTATCGATCGTATTCGATGTGTAGGTCTGCCCTGCGAAATTGTCTTGGTGGACGACGGAAGTCGCGACGGCACTCGCGAAGTATTGGCGGAAATGCAGAACCAACCCGATTTAAAGGTTGTTTTTCATGAAGTTAATCAGGGTAAAGGAGCTGCTTTAAGGACTGGCTTTGCAGCGGCAACGGGTGATGTCGTAATCATTCAAGACGCTGACCTGGAATACGATCCGCAAGATTTTCGATTACTGCTGCAACCAATACTGGAAAATCGTGCAGATGTCGTGTACGGCAGTCGCTTCTGCGGGGCTCATCGAGCTGTTTCGCCCCTATGGCACTTGGCAGCGAACAAAATCATCACCTGGTTTTTCAATGTCCGCTTTGGCCTTCGATTCACCGATGTCGAGACCTGTTACAAGATGATTCGCCGGGATCTGATACAGGACCTAAATCCGAGTCTGAAGGAAACCCGCTTTGGCATCGAATTGGAAATCACCGCCAAACTAGCGCGTCGGAAGAATTTGCGGTTTTACGAACGACCTATCAGCTATGCTCGCCGCACCTATGCCGAAGGAAAGAAAATCGGCTTACGGGACTTCATCCGCGCGATATGGTGCATCATTCGCTACTAACCAACTTTCGGACTCAAACGGCTGATCCTCAATTGGCGATCAAAGCAGGCGGCTGCCACCTGGATGCCATCTGGATGGAGATCCATTTCGCGAGCCAAATTAGGAAGTTGAAACCGATGGAATTCCTTTGGCTGGTCCGGCTTCCAAAACAATAGAAATCCACCACTGCTACCGCCGGACACACCGATCAAGAATCCGCCAGGGTGAAATACGACCCGCCAAGCAACTCCCTTTACTCCTTCGGCCGCATGAGATTGGATGAGCTTCTGCGATTCCCACTCGAAAAGTAGGACCAGTGGCTCGTGCACGGCTCCCAGCGGGTTTTCGGCTTTATGTAGACCACCACAAGCCAAATACTTTCCGTCTGTTGAAATCGCCAGCGTGCGAACTCCGCCAAAATCCACTTGTTGCCCGCCGTTGTACGAATGCAACGCTTTTGCATCGAACGAACGAACTGCCGCTCCGTCAGAAACTTTCCATTGCTTAACTGCCCCTCGCAGGTCGGCTGATAACACAAATTCACCCGACGGATGAAAGACCAGGCTATAGACATGCGAGTCGTGTCCCAGTAATTCTCTGATGAACGAACCGTCGGCCACATTCCAAAGTCTCACGGCTCGATCGTTCCCCGCACTTGCCAGCACTTTGCCGTCCGGACTAACTGCCACGTAGCGCACCCACCCTAGATGAGCATCAATGCTTCTAGCTGGCATTTGATGATCCGCACCGGCCGACCACCAGCGAATTCGACCATCGCATCCGGCACTGATGAGAGATTGTCCATCGGCGGAAAACGCAACGGAATTAATCCAACTTTCGTGGCTGCCAACCTTGACTTTGGCGCCATTCGAAAGGTCCCAACGCTGCAGGGTCGAATCCTCCGCGGTGGCGAACACATATCGGCCCTGAGGATCAAATCGACAACAAATCAGTGGGCTGTCATGTTGCCACTGGAAAGCAACGTGGGTTTGAGCAGGTTCCGGATTCATCGGCAACTCATTTAAGGTCAAAGGAAGTTGGTGGGGGAATAGCAGCTTTCGCGGGACTCACAGCAAAAGGAATGTGGTAGGACCTCAAGGAAAATCGTAACACATCCTCGGTTCACGACGTTAAAAGTACGCCTTTCAAGGTCGCGGAGGTGCTTCCCGTGCAATGATTGCGGCGTATCGGGCGTATCGTAAACGTCCTCAATTTTAGTCCCTAATGCTATCGTCGACGGCGTTGCCCTGCTTGGTCAATTCTGATAAATTTGCGTGACTTGCGCCGATTTTTTTTGATCCGGACGTCCCGGATCGAATCGCCTGCGCTGCTTACTCACCTTGGTTCGAATTGTGTCTCATGGTTAACCGTAATCTCATTCGCAAGCTGGAAAGCGACGTTGAACTAAACGCGCTGTTTCAAAAAGAAATCGCCGTCGTCGATCAGGAGCAAGATGTCCTCACCGTTGTCGATTCGGAACAGGACTTTTCCGTTAATAGCATTGTGTCAGGACGTGTCATTCGCGTCGACGAGGAATATGTACTGGTTGATGTCGGTTTCAAGAGTGAAGGCGCTATTCCACGCAACGAGTGGGAAGACAATGAAGAGCCTCCTCAAATCGGTCAAGTCATTAAGGTTCTGATCGAGGAGGTCGAAGACGAGTTTGCTGCCGAAGAAATGCCCGGCCTC
>JANNPR010000106.1:0-4934 GCA_031400345.1 Planctomycetota bacterium
CCCAAACGAAGCCGCGGTCTATTTCGGCCTCGTTTTTCCGCCGATGGAGTAACACGCTTTTTAAGAGTAAGCTGAGAAGGTCGGATCAGAATAGCGGTCGATTACCACCTTCCCGTGCTGACCACCGGGTCGCCGAGTTGCGGCGATCCCGATGAATTACCGACTTCCACTATTTTCGCGGTTTATCGTTAGAATTCTTTGGAGGCTTGGACTCGTTCTTCGGAGGTTTTGACTCGCCACGTGGCTTGGACTGAGAAGCGGATGACTCTTTGGGAGGTGACGATTCGCGTCGTGGGTTCTGTGAAGCTAATGGGGCAGCCGACGCCGGATTACGACCTCCTGAAGCACTCGATTGGGTTGGCGAGCTTGGACGTCGCCCAGCGCCATTCGAGGATGTACCTTCACGAGCAGCTCGCTGCTGCTTCTGGGCCGTCGGCTGTTCCTGAGGACGCGGCTTATTCTGGTTTCTAGTCTGTTCTGGCGCACGGGGCTGGTTCTGGACCTTAGGCTGTTCCTGCGCACGGGGCGGACTTTGGTTTTTCGGCTGTTCTTGGGCACGCGGTTGGTTCTGAACCTTGGGCAGTGCCTGCGTCAGAGGCAGGTTTTGGCCTTTCGGTTGTTCCTGAACCTTGGGTTTCTCTTGCTTTGGCGGGTTATCTCGCTTTGGTGGTTCAATTTTCGGTTGGACAGGGCCCTTTGGTTGTTCGACTTTCGGTTGGGTAGGTACCTTTGGTTGATCAACTTTCGGTTGAATAGGTCCCTTTGGTTGTTCGACTTTCGGTTGGGTAGGTCCTTTTGGTTGATCAACTTTCGGTTGGGTTGACCCCTTTGGTTGTTCGACTTTTGGCTGGGTAGGGCCCTTTGGTTGATCAATTTTTGGCTGAGTAGTGCGTTTTGGTTGGGTATCGCCCTTACGCTGATCTTGGCCCTTTGATCCTTTGCTAGTCTCTGGGGTACGAGGAACCGGATTATTACCCTGCTCGACTTTGCCAGTTCCTCGGTCCGTTTTTGATTTGAGGTCGTTCTTCTTTTCATTCTGCATTGGCAGTTTTTTATCTTTTCCGCCACGCTCGTCTTTATCCGCAGCGCGAGATTTCTTGGTCTCAGTTCCAATTTTGGTCGGATCCGGAATGTCTATTGGATCCTTGGAAATCTGGGATTGGGTCTTATTCTGATTGGCTCGCGCAGCGTCTTGCGCGGGGAGTTCGCTCGGCTTATGAATAGGCGGCTTTGGCCTGTTTTTCGCCACAGTCCCTTCCGGAAGTTTCGGAAGTTTCAGTTTTCCGCCCTGACCACCAGCGACTGGATTCGGGGTGGCATCGGTCTTGTCATTTGGCGGGGTACCGCCTTTATCGCTTCCGGCTTTACCGTCTCGCTTAATGGGGTCATTTCCTGCCGGTTCGGTGATATCTTTCGCTGTTTGACTAGCCTTCGATTTACGATCGTTTGTCTGGTCTTTGGATGAGGCATCCTTTCCCTTTCGGTCATTCTTCTCGTCCTTGCTCCCATCCGGGGTTGGATCGGTCTTTCCTAGAGCCTCGACGCGGTCTTTACCCTTGCGACTGTCCTTCTTATCGTCGTCGTGATCGCCTTGGCCCTTCGCAGCGCGGTTGCCCCGATTCGAATTTTCGTTGAGATTGTTGTCCCCTTTGATATTGTTGGTATTGATATTGTTGGTGTTGATAGTGGTTTGGGATCGATTTTCGATCTTAATCCGTTCGTTTACCACGACGTTTATTTGCTGAGCCGAACGCGCATAGTTACGTCGCTGATCTTCCTTTATAGTGCGAAAGAGGCCGCTAAGGTTCCGATCAGACATAACATCGTCGATTCGCGAGCTAATTAGCGCGTATTTGAGACTATCGTTGGAACCCACCAAATCTACCATTCGCAATTGCTGTTCTATGGTTCTGGGGGGTCTCATGTCTTCATGCTGGGTGAAATGATCATTCCAACCACGGAGGCGATCGGCGTAATCAATACCTCGCGTTTGGTAGCGGGCATGATTGTGGGCGTAAACTGTGTCGTAACCATAGTTCCGGTGATAATCATACTGCGAATAAAAGCCAAAGTTCTCGCGGTAGTTATTACCGTAGTAGTCACCCCAATAATAATGACCGTAATTGGGGCGAACAAACAAGTGAAGTAGCAGATTCGTGCTTCGAAGGAGCACTCGCGGTGTGAAAGCAAGCCCGCGTCGAATCGGGCCACGGAAGTAGACAGGTGCGAACATGGTTCCACGATTCACCATGGGGTAATCGTAATAGCCATCGCACGATACAACACCGTTTTGAGTCCACGAATAATACGGCGGAACCCAGACCCAATCGTCCGAGTAGACGGCCCAATAGCCCGGCTGCCAAATGTACCGACCCTCTTGATGGACCCAATAACCGGTGACCCAATAATGTTGAGCGGAGGGCTGCGGGCTAGTGGGGCCATTTTCCAAGCTTTCGGGAGGGTAGGGGAGGTATTCAATTTCCTCAGACCCATCTGAAATCCACATGCCCGAAATCCATTGATAACCGCCTTGCGTCTCGGTCCAGTAGCCTGGCACCCAGCGGCGATCAGGAGGGGGCACTCTCCACACACCACTCAACCACATGTAATCATCTGTATCATCGTTCCATGCCCAGTAACCCGAGATCCAGATCGCATTCTCGTCTTCGGGCTTGACGGGTGGGGGCAGTTCCTCGATGGTTTCTGGAGGCTGGACGGATACCACCATTCCGGCGGTCGGATTGAATTGAACGGGTTCCGCAAAGGCCTCGTGCACGGGGCCTCTCAAGACGGGTTCACTTTGCAGTTCATTCTCTGCTGAGTAAATATTTCCGTCGCTCTCTTGCTCTTGTGCACTCAACTCAGTTCGGTGCCAGCCGCACCAACCGATCACCAACGCCAAACATGTGTGGGATATAAGTGCAGAACGCATGGCTCACCCTTTTGCATAAGTTCGAATAGAACGCCCGCGCAATTTGCAGGACAACTACAATCGTTATGGCAAACGGCATGCCGCCCACTCGAACCCAATCCGCCGTCGGACAGGAGTTGTCACCACGTCTTGGGGACCAAGACCACTCCGCTCGGCTTTTTAAGCCCATTCCAGGTCCTAGAACGGATCCATAGCTGACTTGCTTCGTCAGCGACCAGATTTCCCTGGGAATTAAACCTATTCCAAAATCAAGATCACGACTGTTGCGCATTTGATACGCTTGATAGGCTTGAATGACAAATTTGACGCAGTTTGGCTAACACCACTTCGACGTTGTCCAGATTCGAACCGCGATTGAAGCACACGACATTCGAACGGAGCGTGCGACAAAAAATACTTCTCAGGCTGCGGTTCCGAGGTGTGCTTGCCCCGTTCACGGAATGCGCATGGGACCTATAAGTTACGCGACTCGGATGGCACACCGCTTGCTATTATCGCCGAAAACGTTTGACGACGACTTCAAATCGGATGATAACCATTTGATTTGCTTTCGCGGGAGCACTAGAGGTTAGGTATCCTCGGCGTTGATGTTGACTCGGCTTACCTTCATTCCCCGTTTGACTAATAGATAGAGCGTATCTCGATCGAAATCCAAACTACTGCAAGGAACCCATCATGTCACTATCCTTTGTACTACCTCCGGACGCCCGTGCCCGCATGGATATGTTGGCCGCCTTGCACGCCAGAAGTGGCGCAACCAAACATCGCGGGAAGGATGTTTCCGAGGATTCGATGCGGGGCATTGCTACTCCCACGTCGCCGGAGTATTCCAGCTACGAAAATCAAGATAGGTTCGCCGAACAGCGTACCTGAAAGGTCATGCAGTCTCTTCGTTGTGCTTTAGAACAACGGTTTCCGACCCAATTGACGTCGAACTACTACCCATTGGCCGGAATGCATTAGCCAGTGAGAACCTTGCAACAGAAATAGGGCGGCCACGGTTGGTGCGTAGTGGATTCCAGTCGGCTTTTCGAGGTCACTTTCGCTCTGTTTAGAGAGAGCATGCAACGTGGCTGCCCGTTGGTCAGTGTGACATCGCATCAGTTCCACCTTCGATGCGAACTTTTTTGCGTCATCACTCCCCGCCGTGTCGTTCGTGTATTTGCTGGCAAAGTCGGTTGGTAAAGGAGGCATCGCTCCTGGTAGAGCTTGATTGATCAAGTGGTTTTCTGAAACGATTAGGTGGCCAACTTGCCAATTGATGTGATTGCAGCCGTCGCAGGGCCGTTGCATCATTTCCTGGTCGGTTAAGTCGTCTAGGTACATAAGATACACAAAGCTGCTCGACTCGATTGAAGTCTTAATTGCATCGCGACCATTCATCGACTGACTCTCCAGTTTCGTACTTTGTCCACTACAACTCGACCTTTACGACTATCTTTCGAACCAATGTGGGACTGTTTGCGGCGAGACAAGGCATGTGTACATCTTGTGGGGCAAACACCGCGAACATCTCAGGTTGCAACGTAATAAAGTCCCCATCACCACTATAGAAGGCGACATCACGGTCGGCATCGTAAGGTTTGACGACTCGCATTCTATCGATCGGAGCGATGCCAATTCTCTCGCGACCGGACGCCAAGAATTGCACGTCGCAATATCGACGATGGGCCTCCCACATGCACTCTTCAATCGGCTTGGTCGTATACTCTTGAACCAATGCGAATGATCCATCATGTTTCAATTCGTGTCGCCCTAGCGGTAGGGAGTTAATAATGGGGCTTTGTAGAAACTCGATGGCTCGCAGCAGGCGGGATGGCAATCCTTGATAGAACTGCCAGTTCTTTAACTGATCTACGATCATTGGCTGCTCGCTGGCTCGTATTACGTCAATTCGAAGATGGCCGGCGGCCTTCCGACGCTGCTTGGCCGAATCGGGATCAAGGTGGCCCCGTCCAGCCCGAACGTCGTGTATGCCATCGCCAACGACCGCAAGGGAAGG
>JANNPR010000119.1:0-2681 GCA_031400345.1 Planctomycetota bacterium
CACGAAGTGCAAGGAGCGATTCGAACCCTGGACGTACAAGGCATATTCCCGGTTGCTACAACCCGCCTCGACGCAGTTCGGATAATTTCCCTTGTGGAAGATGTTCTGCCACTCACGGGGAAAGCCATCGAGTCGGAACCAACCGCTGACCGTCAACTGACGGTTCGAGTGGAGCGATGAATTGTTCGGTACTTCGACGAAATCGTTGATACCGTCGAAGGACAGTGCCGTGCCAGCGCCGGCGAATGGAGTGGTACTACTATACCAGGCGGGTGATGCTGGTCCGACGAGGCCACCCAAGCTGCCGTCGTTATGATTGGCAGTTAGGTCGCTGACGGTGCCTCCGCTGGGTTCTTCGAATCGCCAATAGCCGACCAATCCCGGCTCGTTGCCGACAAACGCTCGGTCAATGTCGCTACGAATCTCGTTGGCCGAGCGAGCCACGTTCCAGACTTGGATTTCGTCCATCGATCCGTTGAAATAGGTGCCCCAAGTTGGGTTGTTGCCAAACCGCAATGGCCCCGTGGTATCGCGAATGTTCGGACTATCGTAATAACCTTGGGCCCTGAGTTCGCCGTTGAGGTACAGACCCATGAAGTTCGTGTCGGCGTTGACAACTGCTGCGAAATGGTACCACCGTCCTGTGTCGATGAGCCCACCCGCCGTCTGAACTCCGAGGGTTCCAATCCCGATTTGGTTTACCGGCGTCGAGTTGAACAGCAGGAGCCCGGATTTGTGGAGCCACAAAGTATATTCCCGGTTCTCGCAGCCGGTCGTGCAGTCGGGGGTGTTACCCTTCCAGACGATTGCCTGCCAGTCATTGACAAGCTGATCGGCCTTGAACCAGCCGCTCATGGTCAGTTGGCGGTCGGAGTGCAGCGTCGGACTGTCAGGCACTTCGACAAAGTCATTGACCCCGTCGAACGTCAGGACTTTGGCGCCACTATGGACGGATTGTGGCGTGTAAGGGAATCCGTTCTTGGTGACGTTCCACGAATAGTTCAAGGTGTCGTTTAGCCCGGGGTCCGCGACCGTGCTGTTCAAAAAGATCGGCGTTCCTTCCGGCGACGTTGCCGGCGCGCCGACGATGGCGGCCGTGGGCGCCACATTGTTTACCGTATGCGTCGTCGTCGCCGTCGCACTACCGCCGTCATCGTCGGTAATCGTCGCGATTATGGTGTAGTTATCCGCCGCAGTGGCCGTGGGATTATCGTCCCTGTAGACGTGTGTTACATCGAAAGCGGTGGCACCGGCGGGAAGGGAATACACTTGCGGCGCGCCTTCCCCCCACTTGACAGCAAACGTGAAACTGTCGGCAGCGCTTGGATCGGTAATCGTCCCCGTCAGATGGGCAACTCCCATTTCTTCGTCGGGCTTGGTGAAAAGCTGACTCGCCGGAATAATCTGCTCGACTAGGTTCGTGCTTGACCAGCGTAACTCCGCCACGGCTACGCCGCCGTTTTCACGGAACTCGATGTGAATCGGATACAACTGTCCGGCGGCCAGTGCGATCGTCCCGTTGTGCTTAATGGCGCCCGTATCCTGAAACTGGTCGATGACTAGTTGGCTATCGACAAACACCCGCGCGCCGTCGTCATGCGTTACAAAGAACGTATAGTTCTGCACGCCGCTCGCGTGCACGGGCTTGACGTAACCATCCCACTGGATCGAGAACGTATCGACTGCAATCAGCGGGTCAGGCGAACCCGATCCAAAATTGAAATTCACCGTCGGGTCGATACGAGTCAACTTGAGATTGGTGAAGTCATAGTTGTCGTAGTACGAGCCGACCAGGCCGCCGGACGCGGGAGCGGTGCTGACGCTTACGTTACTCAACGTCGGCGCCACATTGGTGACGGTGACGGAAAAGGTTTCCGAATCACTCAAAGGAGGCAGACCGGTATCGGTCACCCGCACAGTCATCGGAATCGAGGCGGGACCATCCGCTGGCGTGAAGGTAAGCCGGCCGGTTGCCGGGTCGATCACAGCGCCCGCCGGAGCACCGGCATCGAGGCTGTATACCAGCTCGGTGGCCAAGCCCAGGTCAATCGCCCAAGCCGGCTCGCCCGTACCGTAGGGGAGCTCACTGCCGTTCCGCCACAGGATGCCGTAGTTCTGCTGGGCACTAACCAGCGCATCATTGTCCGTGATGGCGGCGTTGAATCGCAGCTTGGAGCCCGGCCGCGCCGCCGTGAAGCCAGAGCCGTCCTGTGTGTCAATCATCGATAGGGGGATCGCAAACTCGATCACGTAACCACCGCCGATAACACTTGTGGCCACCGACCAATCGGCATTGGACAGGCCCGCGGCCGTCGTGAGTTTGTTGCCCAGAGTGTCCGCGACCAGTTGAAACCCTTCCTTGCCGCCAGCCCGGTTGCTCGGCACGAAATCGTTCGCCGTCCGGTCGCCATCAATGAAAAGCTCGACGCTGTCGTTCTTCCACGGCGCACCCGCGTCAGCATCCAATTGCTGGGCATCAATAAAATCGTCCTGCACCCGGAACGCCAGAAACAGCGTGGTCTCCGTGACAGCTGTAAATAGTTCGAAGCTCAGATCAGAGGAATTGGATACGGAACCGATCCCGATCCGGCCGGGATTCATATCGCCAGTGAAATCGACTGGGTTGGCTAGATCGTATTCCCCTGCACGGACGACTCCGTCAGCGATCGGACTAGTCGTCC
>JANNPR010000124.1:0-4097 GCA_031400345.1 Planctomycetota bacterium
CGGGCCAACGTGGCGTGCATTCTAGGTTTAGGTTACGCGAACGTCGAGGCAGGTCGGAGGCCTTAAAGGTAGACTTATGAATCGTGAAGTACACGGAGCTACCGCAGTTGCTCAAGCCAGAATTGCCTGAATAATCCGACCATGGACATCCGTCAAGCGTCGATCAATACCGTTATGACGAATCGTCAATCTTTCATGGTCTACCCCGAGCAGGTGCAGCATCGTCGCATGGAGATCGTAACAAGTACTCGAATCGACTGCCGCACGGTACGAGAACTCATCGCTTTCGCCAAACGCCGAACCTGGACGAACGCCCGCGCCTGCTAGCCAGGACACAAACGTACCTCCGTTGTGATCTCGCCCGGTACTCCCTTGGGTGAACGGCATTCGTCCAAACTCCGTGGTCCATATAACGAGCGTGTCCTGTAACAGGCCTCGTTGCTTTAAATCCTTTATCAGCGCGGCAATTGGCTGATCCGCGGTAGCCGCAACGAAGGGTAACTCCGAAAGAATGTCTTTGTGATTGTCCCAATTGTTACTAGCGCCGGCCATACCATTCCAGACCTGGACGTATCGCACGCCGCGCTCAAGCATTCGCCGTGCAATCAAACAATTCCGACCAAAGTCCCTGGTGTTGTTCTGATGGATTCCGTAGGCCTCGTGAGTTGCGGCGGTCTCCGCGCTGACGTCAAGCACCTCACTTGCAGAAAGCTGCATTTTTGCGGCCAATTCGTAGGAAGCAATCCGCGCTTCCAAACGTGAATCGCCAGGGTGCTGGATAAGATGTTGCAAGTTGAATTGTCGTAACAAAGCCAAGCTATCGGTCTCATTCTCTGGCGTAATGAAGCGAGCAAAGTCAGGCGGTTGCAAATGCGGGATCGGCGTCGGCGAGTGGGGTTTGATGATCACTCCCTGGTGTGCCATGGGCAAAAAGCCAGCCGTGAAGTTACCTGCATTGTTATAGGGCAGACCCTTTGCGTCCGGCAAAACGACAAATGTCGGAAGGTTGTCCGAAAGACTACCTAAGGCGTAAGAAACCCAAGCACCTGCACAAGGAAAACCGGGAGCCAGAAATCCCGTGCTTTGCAGATAGCTGGCGGGACCATGGACATTCGTTTTAGAGGACATGGCCATGAGGAACGCCAAATCATCCACGCATTTTGCCATCTGCGGAAAGACACTGCTAACCCAGCGTCCGCTTTCTCCATGTTGCTTCCATTCGAAGGGACACTTCATCACCGGGCCAGGCAAGCTTGTGGCTGCCGCCTTCAGTCCGAAGTCCACCTGCTGACCGTGCCTCTTGATTAATTCCGGCTTGTAGTCGAAGGTGTCCATCTGACTTACACCTCCGTTCATGAATAGTTGGATGACCCGTCGCGCTTTAGCGTGGTGATGGAGTCCCCCGTTCAACTCAGGCTGGTACGACGAGTCGTCGCTTTGACATGAGTCGGTTAATAGAGTTGCAAGGGCAACACCGCCTAGTCCGCCGCAAAACTGGCGCAGTAGGTCCCGCCGAGTCAGCTGGCCGCTTAAATCTCGATTCGACATCGCTAACTGGTACCTTGGTCTACTTGGGTGTCACTCGAAAATTTGCTTAACCCCGAGCCGCAGGGGATGACTTCAGGGAGGACGGTGGCTTAGCCGCGTGCCAGTGTTCGATGGCCGGCTATGTTGTCGCCTGAGACCCGTGGTTCAACGCTGACTAATGACAGTATCATGTCGCAATTATTCGCTCGCAAGATCCAGTCCCCTTGGATCTAATGCTGGCAACGATCGCACTAGGGGGCTAGGATATTCCCCGTAGTGCGACACAGTTGTCGTTCACACGCTCGACCAATAACCGCAGGCTGTACGTAACATGCGACGCATTTTAACTTCGACGCTGGTACTGTTTTGTGCTGTGATCGCCAATTCCGGAGCCGCCGAGCAATTCACCATCGAAAAGGGAGAGAATTCCGTTACCGTAAATGTCGACGGAAAGTTGTTTACCCGCTATTTGACGAAATCGGGAAACAAGCCAATTCTATGGCCTTTGATCGGGCCCACCGGCAAAGAGATGACTCGCGGTTATCCCATGCGAGACGCTACTCCGGAAGAAAAGAGCGATCACATACACCACCGTTCACTGTGGTTCACTCACGGCAATGTCAATAACGTGGACTTCTGGAGCGAAAGCCCAAAGGCGGGCACGATTCAGCATCGCGAATTTTTGCAACTGAAAGCGGGAGATCAGGCCCAGATCGTCGCACGTAACGACTGGGTTGGCCCTGATGGAAAACGAGTCTGCCAGGAAGAGAGTCGACTTCGATTTGGTGCGGATCCGGAATCCCGCTGGATCGATTTCGACATCATTGTCACTGCGACAGATGGACCGTTGACATTCGGTGATACCAAAGAGGGATCGTTCGGTGTCAGAGTCAATGAAACCATAAAAGTGGACGCAAAGAAGGGTGGTTCAATTGTCAATAGCGAGGGCCAAACCGATGGGGCCACTTGGGGCAAACCGGCTGCCTGGGTCGACTACTACGGGCCAGTTTCGGACGAGGTTCTGGGAATTGCCATACTCAATCATCCTACGAGCTTTGGCTACCCGGTCCATTGGCACGTGCGCACTTACGGCCTGTTCGCCGCGAATCCATTCGGCCTCCACGATTTCAGCGGATCCAAGGACATCAATGGCGACCACACCATTGCTCCTAAAGGACAGATGACATTGCGATTTAGGGTCGTGTTGCACAAAGGTGACCACAAACAGGGGAAGGTCGTCGAGCGATTTCAGGCATACGCGCAGACGCCTTAGATCGTTTCGGTCCAAGTCCGCTCACTTAGGATTTGACTGGTTCACGTATCAAGAACTATGAACCGAAGGATGGAGTGATCCTCAGACCACCTTGTTATTCCACGAACGGTGCGGTTCGGCTTACGGATGGGAGCTATTACATCGCAGATAGCGATAATCATCGTGTCATCCAAGTAGCCGACACCGGAGAATTGTTAGCCGAAATTTATGGATTCAATAATCCAGTAAAAGTCGCCTTCGTGTGACGCGGGATTGGATCTTTTTGAAAGCCTTACCGGTTGTAGCAAAATAACATCGCAGCCTACTCGCTCACTGTACTCCACTCAAAATCATTACTATTTCGTTTGTCCGTGCAGCTAAGCCATTCGACCTATTTTGCCGATACTTACTCGTGTCGTCAGTCTTCCCAGTTTAACAACTAAACACCTAAGGCTTACGAGACTCTCTCGTGGCCGTGTTCTAACAGGAGCCACAGGTGACAATGTGCGCCGATGTTATTCACTTAATGTGCCTAAACGATCTTCGAAATTTCGTACGAAAAACAATCTGTGACCATCATGAATTGGAAGTCGACGCGTATCGCCTAAGCGAGCGCGTTTTGGTGCGACAGGGAACTCCTTGTGGTATGCTTTTTTGTCTCCATGGTCCTCGTAGCATACGACTTACTGCTGTTTGGGAAACAGAACAAAACACGATTTTGTTTTATGGAGCGGCGGGAGAACGGCTACTTAAAACGCGTTTACTGCAAGCGCCACAACTGGCTCTTGCTGCGGCGTAAGATACTATAAAATAAGAAGTTACGACTAACTTCGCTTGCCAAAGTTTGACCGGTGTTGACAAAAACATGCTGATGTACAAAATGTCAGTATTCAAATGATCATATTTTTCCGCACGGAGGCCTTCCATGCTTGTATTGTCGCGCAAAGAAACGCAGCGAATTCGTTTGGGAAATTCAATCGTGCTCACCGTACTTCGCGTCGCGGGGGATAAAGTCCGCCTGGGAATTGAAGCACCAGACGAAGTTATTATCCTAAGGGACGAGCTGCGATCGCATGATCTTACCCAGCCAGCTGAGGAGGGGGTCCACGAGAGGGATGCGTAGGTAACCCCGTATTAGCATCTCAATACGCTTCCAACCTGCATTGACACAATTCGCAGGACCGGGGCATAATCCCCGCCCCAAAGCCTTTTTACGCTTGCACCATTCAATCTACTCTGGCGGCAAGCTGACGTTCGTCTATTCGGAATCTGTCGATGGATTTTCGACGAAGCTGTTTGCGTCGGTTGTGGCTATTAA
>JANNPR010000159.1:0-4137 GCA_031400345.1 Planctomycetota bacterium
CTCGTGGGCACTTCAATGACCAATTGGCTTGATATGCCCTACGAAGGCCTGCCCTTTTTTTTAATTCTGATTAATTCGGCGCATTTGGTCGTTGTCACTTTGGGAAGGCAGCGAACCATGGGCGATTTTTATGTGATCGGCGATTTTGCGTGTTTACCGGCACCGCCCCACGAAAACGCGCCATCTTTGTCGCTGTACAGCGTCAAACTGCCGTAGAGCTTCAACCGTTGGTGCACAAAATTAACTTGAAAGCCCGTAATTACATCATCGATTTTGTGGTACGGTATCTGCATTACACGGACCGGCCTGTCGCACCAAGCTGGTGAGACGGCGTAATCATGGAGTATCTACTATGCCGAGTCTTGCCGACCTTCAAACACGTTTTCCTAACGATCGCGAGTCTGCGATCACCCTTGCAGCGTCGGAAGAGGTTCTTATTTCTGATGCCCGGGGGCGCATGACTCCAGCCCAATTTGTAGAGCAGAAGTTGCGCGCGGTGTTACGACGGGATAAGCAGTTCACTGTCTTTACGACGCCGAAGTCTGTCCCGCGACGGAAGAGCAAGTAGTCCGCTAGCGATGGGAACAGATCACCGGATTGAAGCTACACCGGCGCTTGACTAGGTTCGTGAACCATTGTCTTCTTGGTGAGTGTATCGCCGTCGCTTTTCTTTTTCGTGAACGGCGCGTCATCACCCTTCAGCCTGATTGGTTCACATGAATTCTTGCATTGCCACCCCCGACCAGGGAGTCGAAGAGTCCTGGGCAATAGTGGCAGACGATCAGATTCTGCGCAGTGAGTCATATAGCGTAGAACACCTTGAGCAGCACTCGCTTTATTTAGCCCGACTGTTCAAGATGGCGACAAAGTCTGCCGACGACGGCTGTTTCACGGCGCGGTTCGCCAAAAACGCGAATTTTCTGCGTCAGGCTTATGCATCGATTTCCGATTCGATCCAGGTAGGCGAGCCGCTAACGCCGGATGCAGAGTGGATCCTCGACAACTTTTATATCGTGGAAGAGCAGCTTCGTGAGATCCGTGAAGACCTGCCGGACCAATTCTATCGTGAGCTTCCCAAGCTAACGACAGGCGAGCCGCGCGTTTACGCGCTGGCAATCGAACTGATCACGCATACGGACAGCGCCCTCGATGAAGAACGAATCATTCGTTTCGTGCGCGAGTTCCAGACTATTACACCGCTTTCGATCGGTGAAGTCTGGGCGGTGCCGATCATGCTGCGACTGGGACTGGTGGAGAACCTTCGTCGCTTGAGTGCACAGATGTTGGCCGCGCGCCGCTGCCGATTCGAGGCCCAGGAGATTCTCGATATTTGGAAGAAACGGGGCGAGTTGACGATCGACCTGAGCTCGCTCGAACGCTGCGCCCCACTTGTACTGAAACTTCTGACGCAGATGCAAGAGAAAGACTCTCCCTTTGCGGGTGGTTTGAAAGAGCTCGAACGCCGCTTGACCGAGCACAACTTATCGGCACACGACGCCGTCCATTTCGAACATCAACGTCAGGCTGCCAACCAAGTTTCAATCGGTAACGTGATCACCAGCATGAGACTGATCTCGGCGCTGGATTGGGTTCTATTTTTCGAGCAAACCAATTTGGCGGAGCAAGTCTTACGTCAGGATCCGGCTGAAGTTTATCCGAGGATGGATTTTGAAACTCGTGATCGCTATCGGCATGCCGTCGAGGAACTGGCTAAACGTACTAAACTGACTGACATTGACGTGGCCGAACGGACAGTCGCGTTGGCTCAGCAAACTGAAAGCACGGCGCAAGACCATTGGCAGCAACGCCATGTCGGATATTGGCTTGTGGATCGCGGCCGAGTCGATCTGGAGAAATTGCTTTCTTACAAACCACCGCTGCGGCAGAGATTCAATCTGTGGTTGCTGCGGCATCCCAATAGCACGTACTTCTGTTCTGTAGGGTTCCTCACCGCTCTGGGCGTCTCCGCCGCGGCATTAGGCGCAATGCTTTTTGGCGCGTCGTTGCTGGTTGTCTTTGTAATTTGCTTGTTGGCCATTTTGCCCGCCAGTGAACTGGCGGTCAGTCTGGTTAATTTGGCCGTGACAAGTTGGCTGAAGCCGAGGCTATTGCCCAAGTTAGAATTCAAGGAGGGTATTCCGTCGACCTATCCGACCATGGTGGTTGTTCCAGCGATGCTGACCAATCCGCGCGAAGTGGAATCGTTAGTATCGCGGCTCGAGATGCACTACCTCACGAATCCGGAAGCGGCGCTCCGTTTCGCGCTACTGACCGATTTTTCGGATGCGCCTCAACACGAAATGTCGGAAGACAGCTCGCTGGTAAAGGCGGCGATCGGTGGGATTCGCGAGTTGAACCGCCGTTATGGCGAAGAAACAGGTGGTCCGTTTTACCTATTTCACCGTGAGCGCCGCTGGAATGAACGTGAGAGAAAGTGGATGGGGTGGGAACGGAAACGCGGTAAATTGATGGAGTTTAATCAACTGTTGCGCGGAAGGACGGACACCTCCTACGTCGTTCAAGAAGGGGACATGCCTCAACTTGTTGGACGAGATGGGCATGCATCCATACAGTTCGTAATCACTCTGGACGCCGACACGCAGCTGCCGCATGGCGTGGCAAGGAAACTTATCGGGGCCCTGGCTCACCCGCTTAATCGGCCATGCTATGACGCTTCACGCCACTTGGTGACGTCCGGTTATGGCGTACTTCAACCGCGTGTGAGCGTTCATTTGGGGAGCGCCAACAAAACCTGGTTTTCCAGGATTTTTGCCGACAGTCCTGGAATCGATCCCTATACGACGTGCGCATCCGACATGTATCAGGATCTATTCGGCGAAGGAAGTTTTACCGGCAAAGGAATTTACGACCTGGACGCGTTTGAGAAAGCATTGGACGGCGTCTTTCCAGAAAATCAAATTCTAAGCCACGATTTGATCGAAGGCTGCCATGCACGCGTTGGCTTAGTGAGCGACATCGTATTGATTGATGGGTTCCCCGCGCTTTACGAGGCGGATGCTAAGCGTCAGCACCGATGGGTTCGGGGGGACTGGCAGTTGCTGCCGTGGTTGTTTCCCAAAGTCCCGACCGCGACTGGTTGGCGCCAGAATCCTCTGACTTTGCTTTCACGCTGGAAGGTGTTTGACAACTTGCGGCGAAGTCTTGTGGCGCCTGCCGTCATGGCGTTGTTGGTCGTGGGTTGGATGATATTGCCAAACGGCGCTGCGCTGTGGACCCTAGCAGGCTTGTTGATTTTGGCGTTTCCTCTTGCCGCTCAAATCTTCATGATCGTTCGAGGTTGGCAACCGGACGCACCTTGGTGGGACCATGTGCAAGCTGTTTGGCGCGACCTGTGGCGTACGCCGGTACAAACCGTCTTGGCGGTGGCCTTTCTGCCGCACAAAGCCTACTTCATGCTCGATGCCGTGGTCCGAACGCTCACTCGAATGCTGGTCACCCGACGTCGATTGCTAGAGTGGGAAACGGCCGCCGAATCTGAAAAGCGCTTAAGCGGAAACCGTTGGGCATCGCTGCTAAGAATGTGCTACGTGCCGGGCGTGGCAATCGCGGTGTTGTGCCTAATCAATTCAATGGCCTGGCCGGCGGCAGCTCCGTTACTCCTGAGTTGGCTTGTCGCTCCCCTATTGGTCTTTTGGATCGATCGACCGATTCGTCGCCGTACATCTGCTTTGACGACCGACCAACTTCAGCAATTACGCCATGTAACTCGGAGAACCTGGGCATTTTTCGAAGCCTATGTGGGGGCTCAAGACCACTGGCTACCCCCCGATAACTTTCAGGAGTATCCGGGCGAGAAGATTGCCCATCGAGTCTCACCGACCAATCAAGGTCTGTTTCTGATTTCTGGACTGGTGGCTCGCGATTTCGGTTATATCTCCCTGCATCATCTGGCGCAGTTGTGGGAGCGTAATCTGGAATCATGGGAGAAGTTTGAACGGCTGCACGGGCACTTTTACAACTGGTATGACACGTCCACTCTGACGCCGCTGTATCCGCGATATGTATCGACAGTCGATAGCGGCAACCTGGCCGTTTTTTTTATTTAGCTACGGCAGGGCGTCGATGACATTGGCTCGATACCCGTGTTTTGCACAAAGCTTTGGTCAGGGTTGCTGG
>JANNPR010000167.1:0-1069 GCA_031400345.1 Planctomycetota bacterium
GCGTCTTCGCCGTGACCCGACTCGACAAGTTTTTTGAGCTAACTGCCGATCTTTCCAATGCCGAGAAATTGCTAAGAGCCTAGCTCCCACACTTGGGATCCTTAGAACGCGGGGAATTTTCCGAAAAAATCATTGCCAAGCCTGGCAAAATGATTTAACATACGGTCACTCATTGTGTCCATTCGGCTGATACTATTGTAAACACTAAGATCTGAAAGGATTCGTGGCATGTCGTTTCGGCAAAGCCCGAGTTTTCTTCAACGGCTACCACGCTTGGTTCGCGCTGTTGGTTTACTCTTTTTCGTGGGGTCGTTCGCTGGTTGCGGCCCAGAAGTTGGCGATCGCCTGCCGCTCTCCGGAAGTGTCAAGTGGAAAGGGCAGCCTCTCGACACCGGAACCATTGATTTCGTCTCGGCCGACCAACAGAACCGTACGGGCAGCGTCATCACCCGCGGGTCGTACAAGATTCCGGCTGAGCACGGTTTGCCGCCGGGTAAGTACTCGGTCATCATTAGTTCCATTTCAGACAGCGGCGCTGCGAGCGACGCTCCTCCTGGTCCCGAGGCAGAGACTCAAGAAGGAACCGAGCGTTTGCCGGCGGAATACAATGTAAATACCCAGCAGTCGGCCGAGGTGGTTAAAGGCGGCAAGAACCAGTTTGTTTTTGACATTCCCTAGCAGCGCTTACGTAGTGCCTCTGGGAGCTGTAGCGGATAAGTATCTCGTTTTTTTCTCATGTCTATGTTTAGGGGGACTCATCATGTCGAATCGAAGCAGGACTGGTTTTACGTTGGTCGAGTTGCTCGTGGTCATCGCGATTATCGGAATCCTGGTCGCGTTGCTTTTACCCGCTGTTCAAGCTGCGCGCGAAGCGGCGCGACGTATGAGTTGCGGCAATAATCTCAAGCAGATTTCGCTGGCCTGCCACAATTATCACGACGTTTTCAATCGCTTTCCCGTGGGTGCCTATAGTTGTTGCTGGGGAACGTGGCAAGTCGGCGTGATGCCGTACATGGAAGATGGCAATAAATACGACCGGTATGATCACAACGGCAAGTATGACAACCCG
>JANNPR010000198.1:0-2214 GCA_031400345.1 Planctomycetota bacterium
ATCGTGGCTGACAACCGTTGTCTACACGGGCATGGCGGCCCCGCCTGTCGTCGTAGGCCTGCTCGTGTACCTGCTATTATCCCGTAGCGGCATTCTCGGTGACCTCGGTTGGCTGTTTTCGATTAAGGCCATGATTATGGCTCAGGTCATCCTCGACCTCCCTCTCGTAATTGGAATCATGATGGCATCCGTAGCCGCCGTGCCCAGCGAGCTAGAACGGCAGTTGCGTTCTCTGGGTGCCACAGTAAACCAAGCACGCTGGACGATCCTTCAAGAAGCAAGAAGGGGCATTATTTTGGCATTTGCCATGGCGTTTGGGCGAAGCATTTCCGAGGTCGGAGCCGTATTGATGGTGGGAGGCAATATCGAAGGGCACACCCGCGTGTTGACGACGGCAATTGTTCTGGAAACAAGCAAGGGGCACTTCCCATTTGCGCTATTGCTAGGGGCAATCCTGCTCAGTGTGGCACTGACCATAAACGCGGTCATTGTGCGATTTCAAGGACAGCCGGCAACATGAAGCCTGCGTTTCTCCTGGTGAAGAGACTTAGCCAGTCCTACGACAGCGGCTTTATAGTCGTGATGGACCGTTTGGAGATCGCTCGCGGCAGTATTGTGTGTCTCGTGGGGCCAACCGGCGCCGGTAAGAGCACATTGCTCAAGCTTCTGTCGGGAGTGGACCCACCAACCAGCGGCTCTATCGAGCTTGAAGGCGAATCCATCGGCGCAACTGCCCGTGTTGCAACTTCAAGGCGGATTGCGATGGTATATCAGAAACCGTTGTTGCTCAGCACCTCAGTGCGTCACAACGTCGAATACGGACTGCGCGTTCGAGGCGACGTGAACGCGCGAACAAAGGCTGCCGCGATGATCGCCGCTCTCAAGCTGGACGATCTCAAGGATCGGGCATCAGGAACGCTATCGGGCGGTCAAGCACAACTCGTGGGAATTGCACGTGCACTCGTCATTGAGCCTGATGTGCTCTTGGTGGATGAGCCTACCTCGAATCTCGACCCCGCACGGGTAGCGCTGGTAGAGCAAGTCCTTTCAGATTTGCAACAGCGACGAGGGACAACGATCGTCTGGGCGACTCACAATCTGTTTCAAGCCCGACGCGTGGCAACGGACGTCGCCCTGCTACTGGAGGGCGGCATGATCGAGTACGCGCCCGTTCACCGATTTTTCACCGCACCGAGCGACAGGCGAACATCCGCTTTCATAAATGGCGAAATGATTTATTGACGTGGGGATCGAATGACGCGAATACTGCCTCTGTTTCTGTGCGCAATGACCTTAGGGTGTCAAACCGATAGTCGGCGCGAAGTCATGACGCTGGCGACGACCACGAGCACTCAAGACAGCGGGTTGTTGGATGAGTTGTTGCCCGTTTTCATGAAGCAAACCAGTATCGAAGTCAAAGTCGTGGCGGTCGGGAGCGGTCAAGCACTCGAACTTGGTCGTCGCGGCGACGCCGACGTGCTGTTGACGCATTCGCCGGCGGCGGAGGAAAAGTTCATGGCGGAGGGCAATGGAGAAAAGCGACTCCACATCATGTACAACGATTTTGTGTTAGTCGGCCCATCGGACGATCCGGCAGGTGTCGCCAAACTAGGGATCGTCAAGGCATTTTCGACCATTCGCGGGGCGAATGCTCCATTCATCTCGCGCGGCGATGACTCGGGCACACATGCTAAAGAAAAAATGATATGGTCCAAGGCGAAAGTGGAGCCGACGGGCGACTGGTATGTCAGCGCCGGAAGCGGTATGGCCCAAATCCTTCGGATGGCCAGTGAGAAGAAGGCATACACACTTTCCGACCGGGCAACCTTCCTGGCGCTGCAATCTGAGTTGGATTTGCGGGTGCTATCGGAAAAGGACGCTCTGCTCTCCAATCCGTACAGCGTCATTCTATTGAGCCGTACTAAACATCGGCAGTTAAACCATAGCGCCGCCCACCGATTCGCAGAGTTCTTACAGTCGACGCGAGGCCGCGAGGTTATCCGGTCGTTTGGCGTCGCCAAGTACGGCGAGCCTCTCTACTTTGTTGCCGATTCACAGGACCTGTAGCGGCGAGAACTGCAGACCTCGCGGTCGTTCATCTGCCGAATGCTTCGTTACCCGTCGGTTGCAGCTATTTCCCACATGGCTTCTGAAGTTCCTTCTCCACAGATTTGACGCGAGCTTCGAGCGAGTTCGGATCGGTCGGATCGGACA
>JANNPR010000206.1:0-2476 GCA_031400345.1 Planctomycetota bacterium
GGTGGTTCCATTTAGCGCCGCCCCCTTGGGGCTTTAACGCGGATTATTGTGCATAACCCAGGCCTAACATAGGGCCGTCCCTTCGGGACTAAAAACTCCGTTTTGCCAGCGGCACTCTCTTGGACTCCATACGCGCAACATCAAAAAGCGCAATCGAGGTCGGCGAGAATTGCCTCGCTGGCGCTTCGGGTTGATGTACCTCTCAATGCGTTCCCAGCTACCCATTCAATCAAACCATTCATCGTGCGGATCAAATTTCGGAAGGACAACGATCAGAACCTTCATACGACCAATCGCCCGGTGCTTCGTGCCTGGCCGAATGAGCACACACAAACCTGGGTGCACGTCGATAAAATCGTCGTTCAGCTGCAACCGGGCATCCGGGCCACACTCCAAAAAGTAGTAGGTCTCGGTTTGCTTACGATGGTAATGCAGCTGAGCCTCCTCAGCGATTTCGGTAACATGAATGGTCCCAGGGAAATCGGGAGTGTCGTAAAATGCCCGTCGCGCCGTACCGCAAGGGCAAGGCACACCAACGATTTGGCCGAAGTCGACAATCTCGTACGGCGTCTGCGTCGCGACAATAGCCATAAGGGGAGATTGCAAGGAATAAAGAAATCAGGCGGGGCCCTGCGGAGGGTACACTAATTCAGGTTGGCAAAGTGCAGCGATTCTATCAAAGAAGAGATCGTTTGGCCACCGTAGGATGGGCACTCCTGCCCGTCCACTTTGCGAACTGGAAATACGACGAAACTATTACCGCCCATACTTAGCGAATTGGACGGGCAAGAGTGCCCATCCTACGTTCTTCAAATTAAAGCCAATGAGGTAATGTCCCAACTATTTGGCTAGATTGTCAAAACGGGCCCGCCTTCGTCATACGGTCTCGATCCGTTGGTACTTGCCACCCAGAATCCCCGGGCTTTCGCAGTTCAACCATTTTTCCAAAACGCTGGCGAAAACGGCGCGGAAGTCGGTGTGGTGCTTGAGATCTCCATCATCGAGATCGGATAGGCTGGGGTGCTTGCCGATAATCCCCCCTTTGACCTTGGCTCCGGCGAGGAACACGGGAGCTGCGGCACCATGATCGGTGCCTTCGCTGGCGTTCTCTTGGACACGGCGTCCGAACTCGCTGAAACTCATCAGTAGTACTCGTTGGCTATGGCCGTGTTTTTCCAGATCGTCCATGAACGCCTTAATCCCTGCCGAGACTTCCGTCAAAAGTGCGGCGTGGGCGTCGGGTTGCTGCGAGTGCGTGTCAAAGCCATCCAGCTCCAGATAATACACGCGAGTCTTCAAGCCGGCGTCGATTAATTGAGCTACGGTATGCAGATTTTGAGCCAGGCCGCTTTGAGGGTATTCCACCGCTGCTTTGTAACCGTGCCGCGCGCTTTCGATTCGGTCACTAACATCCAATGCCGACTTGGTACTGCTGCGGACAAAATCAAAAAGGCCATCTGTCGCCGAACGCTCGACGTCTGCCAGAGTGCGAATCGCAGTTGCAGCCGTTTTTTCGCCATCCGTTTGCAAGCGAAACCGCTCTACGGAACTGATTGATGGTGTTCGCACAAACTGAGCCGCCAACGCATACGGTTGCTTTTGATCCCCCAAATGGATGGCAGGTGAATCGGCACCCCAAGCATCGCGTCGCTGGTCCAAGTAACGGCCGATCCATCCATCGTCGGAGCGTTCTTCTTTACGTTGACAGGTGTGCCAAATATCCATGGACTCGAAATGCGATCGATTCGGATCGGGATAGCCCACGCCTTGCACGACCGCCAGTTGCCCCATTTTCAGCAACTCGGCCATACCTGAGAACGAAGGATGTAGTCCAAGGTCATCACTTACTTTCAAGACTCGATCGGCGGGAATGCCGAGCTTCGGACGAGCGCGATAGTAGGCATCGTCGCGAAACGGAATCACCGTATTCAGTCCGTCGTTGCCGCCACTCAGCTGCACAACTACCAGGATGTTGTCGTCCTGTGCCTTGGCGTCGGACGCGGCTGCGGCCTCCAGTAGAAATGATGGTGCCCAACCCTGAAATGACAGTACCGCCGTGGAACCAAGGGCAGCCGATAAAAACTGACGACGACTGGATTGCATATTCATTCTCCTAGGCGAACGACTCATTCCTGCGTGCATTGAAAGGCCGGTATGTTGTTTTCGTCGCTATGCAAATTGAAACTCGGGTAACGTGCAAAGAACGTGAACTAACTCTGCCCAGCGTTCCTGCTCGGGCTGCTTCCCATCAGCAACAATCGTAGCCAGCTGTTGTCGAATAACCTCGGGGATTGGAACGGCGAACAGCAAATCCTGAAGACGATCGATCACGGCCAAGTGATCCTGTCCGAATCGCTGGAAGTAGGTGTCGATGTTTTGTTGGTCGAAACGGGTATTTGGATCGTGGACGAGTCGGTGGACCGCGTTCGCACGGGCCAGTAGCGTCGAGGAATTGATCCATGCCCGCCCGCCATCC
>JANNPR010000233.1:0-5610 GCA_031400345.1 Planctomycetota bacterium
GGACCAGGTCGTCGGCGTCGTCCTCTCCCGTGCCGGACGCGCACCGGACGAGCAGCAGGTCGTGCTCGACTACGTCCTGCCGGCCTACCGCGACTTCACGCCTGGCGAGTTCGTCTTCCGCCCGGACGGCCCGTTCGCGGCCCTCGGCACCACCCGGGTCGTGGCCTCGCCGGGGATGGCCGCGTCCGAGAAGTACCTGCGCACGATCGGCTTCGTCCAGCGCGGCGACCAGCGCGTCCTGGAGCTGGCGGCCCGTTAGGCACTCGGCGCGGGGTCCCGACGTCCGGCGAGCCACCGGACACTGCTCACGGTCGAGGCCGGGCCACCGGCGGGCGGCCACCTCGTTACGATCGGGCCGTGACCGACCCCTTCCGCGCGGAGCTGCCTCTGCGACCCGAGCTCCGGGGCCTCGAGCCGTACGGCGCCCCCCAGCTGGACGTGCCGGTACACTACGGCAATAGGCAGCAATCGCGCCACGGGCAAGACTGCTCAAGTTCCGAAGCCTTACCCTGCAAACGTGCTGCGCGCGTATACATTAGGTCCGACGCACACTCTTTATGTCGACAGCGGCGAGTATGGCATGTATGAGCCGCTCGTGTTCTCAGGCGATGGAACACGAGGTGATGACGAGGGCTTTACCTTTACCGGTCCAACCGACTCAAGCCGTGTTGCTCGACTATTTCATGCCCATCCACTCACCCAAGCAACGCTCGTTGAACTGGACGACGCAGATTTCGTGACATTGTCACACCTGTCACTGATCGATGCAGAACGAGCAATTTGGGGACACAACGGCAGCACCAACTTCACTGGTACGCATCTCACGTTGACTGGACACGCCTTCGATGGCCTTCGCCTCGATGACGGTTCATCGGCGATCAAACTCAGTCACATCACGTCATCACAGAATCGCAGCTATGGCATTTACGTGGATGGTGCCGTCGGATCCTTCACCCAGAATATTGTGCACCACAACGGTAGCGGAAGCGGCATCCGTGGCGGTGGTATATTCCTGAACAATCCGGGCAACCTCGTGGCGACTAAGAATGAAGTTTACGCCAACGAAGGTAACGGCATTGATATCAACAATTCATCAGCTGGGACGATCGCGATCGTTGGCGATGAGAACCTCTCCCCAGCAAACGGCAACAAGGTTTACGACAACTCACAAAATGGCATCGTCGCTCGCGCCGGCGTGCACGTTTTCGGTAATACCGTCTACGGTCATCGTGGTCATTCCGTTTCAGGAATTAGCGTTGACGCGGGGTCGATCGCTGGACGGAACGTGACGTTTGATAACACCGTGGGGATTACTGCCTATTTTGCGGATGTGATCCAGAATCGAATCTACAACAACACAACAGGCGTCAGCGCCACGTACACAAACCGAATTTCGAAGAATGTAGTTTACAGCAACAGGGTTGGCATCGATGTGGTAGGTTATTCGGCCGGCGGGCCTGCCATGGAACTTTCAAATAATTTGCTCTACGCCAATTCGCAACAAGCCATCCATGTCCAGGGAACGGGTAAGTTTCAAGCGACCAACAACACAATCTACCAACCTTTTGGAGATGGCATCCGTGCAGACAACTCTGCTGCTTTATCGGCTCGCAACAACATCATATGGGTTCAAGCCGGCGCCGCATTCTCCGTAGATCGAACCAGTCAGAACACGTTTGAGAGCGACTTCAACAATTTGTACGCCACGGGAAGCGGGCGTATTGGTCGCTGGCAAAGCTCGAATCTGGCTAGTCTTTCAACATGGCGCAATTCAACATTTCGAGACGCCAACAGTCAGTCGCAAAACCCTTTATTCGTGAATGCACTTGGAACGGATGGCGTGCTAGGCTACGTCGACGCGGTTCGCGACGGCCGTGATGACGACTTTCATCTGCGCAGCCAGTTTGGCAGCTTTCACGATGGATCGCTCGCGCCGGTACTCAGCATAACTACGGGCTTGCCAAGCCTGCAGAACGGGAAGGAAGTCAATGACTCAGAGACGTCGCCTTCCATCGATCGTGGGGATGGGCTCACCGCATTTAACAATGAACCGATTGCGAATGGCAATTTCGTGAATCTCGGAGCTTATGGCAACACCGATCAAGCCTCGAAAAGTCCTGCTCAATATGTCACGGTCACGTCCCCGGACGGTGGTGAGACCTGGCCGGCCACTCAGACGTTTGCGATCAAATGGCGAGCACACAGTTTTGACGGAACTGCGGATATCGACCTGTTACAGGACCAGAACGGGGAACTGGTTACCACCGAGAATCTCGCCGTCGGTACGGAAAACGACGGTGAATTTCTATGGACCGTTCCCGAATCGCTCGGTGCCGGGTTGTTTGCGCTGCGGGTGAACATCAATTCGAGTGGGCAGAACGACGTGAGCAACGCACGTTTCACGATCACGCCACCGATCGTGGCCTACTACGTCAACGTGGAAAACGATGGCGATTTGAGCGACAACGAATACTCCTCCGCACCTGGTGACGATGGAAACAGTGGGCTTTCTCCATCCGCACCCAAAGCCTCGGTCCGCGCCGTTTTGGAGTCCTATGATTTAGAAGCCGGGGACGTTATCTACGTTGACACCGGTATGTACTCGGTGTCGACGAACATCTTAATGGCCGAGGACGACAGCGGGGTCAAGATTCAAGGTCCGTTGGGAACGAGTCATCGAGCCGTTATCGATCGTGGAAACACTGCGGTCGGCAGTTACGTATTTGAGTTCCAAGGTGCAGATGACGTCACACTCGATCATCTGGCGATTACTGGAGCTGCGATTGGTGTTCACTTAGGGGACCAATCTGACAGCGATCGGCTGACTCTCACCAACAGCGAAATATTCGCAAACGGCGACACGGCCTATGGCGGGGGAGGGGTGTACGTTTATCAAACTAACGACCAAGTCCTAATAGCTGACAACTCGATCCATCACAATTACTATGGCGTCTCCGCATATGACGTCTCGGTCAGTATCAGTGGTAACCGCGTGTACGGTCAAACCTATGTGGGAATTCATGCACAAGCGCAGAGCATCGGCGTACTCACCACAATCACCGATAACGTCGTCTTTGATAATCGACAACAGGGTATCCATGCTTCCGGTTCCAACGGGTTAGTACGAGTCGTCGGCAATACTGTATATGGTCAGGACGAAAGCGGCATCGGCATCAACCTCTACAGCAATGCAGAAGCCTTAGACAATGTTATCTTCGACAATTCTGTCGGAATTTATATTTCCTTCAACGGTGTCGCTCGGGAAAATCGGGTGTTTCACAATACGACAGGAATCCAAACGTTTTACTATGCGACGGTGGAACAGAACCAAATATACGGTAACGAGGTAGGCATCGATTCCTATTCTCCGCTTCATTCTCAAAAGGCAGTCATTCGCAACAACACCGTGTACGCCAACCAGAACGCGGGATTAAAGCTGAGTGGTCAAGGTCCGAAGGAGATTTACAACAACACGATTTACCAGAAAACAGGTGAAGTCGTGCACGCCGAAGGAAGCAATTCGGCGGATCTGCAAGACAACATTTTCTGGGCGGATGGCGGTTACATTTACGCCATCGCCAACGACAGCCAGGACCAGTTCAACAGCGACTATAACCTGCTTCGCACCACGGGAACGGGCAAGTTGGCGCTGTGGCAGGGGCGAGATTTCACGACGCTCGTCGACTGGATTTATGAACAGGACATGGATCGTCATAGTCGCACGAGCGATCCGCTGCTCCTCGATCTCGACGGCTTGGATAACCAATTAGGCTTTGACCCCAGTGCCGCTGCGCCACCGGTGATTGTCGATAACGGCGACGCAGGCTTCTCGGTTACCGGAACAAGCTGGAATAATGAAGCCGCCGGCGGAGTACAAGGGGACGTCCACGTGGCAACTTCTGCTGATCTCAATCAGCAAGCAGCCTGGTCGTTCACTGGCCTAACATCCGGCTACTATCAGGTGTTTGTCACTTGGCCCAGGACTTTTGCCGACAACACCTTTCAAGCTCGGTACCAAGTTTTGGACGGAGAAGTGCCAATCGGTCATGAGATCCAAGATCAGTTCTACCCCTTCACCAGTGAACTACTTGATGGAGAAACTGCATGGAAGTCGTTAGGCACGATGTTCCTGTCTGGCGATCGTTTGACGGTCACGGTTCAAGCGTTAGACGGACGTGACTTGCAAGCCGACGCTGTGCGAGTGCAGCGGCTTAAAGGTGACAGGGGAATCGATGATCAGCTGACGCTATCCCATGCGTCACCCGCGCTGGATGCTGGATCGGTAGGGCATTACTACCTGCAGGAACTCACGCCCAACGGAGATCGACCGAACTTAGGTGCCGCCGGCAACACGGCGCAGGCCAATTCTAGTGCCGGTCAATTGGTGCAGATTTTATCGCTTAACGGTCTCGATAAAGTCGAGGTCGGCCAATCGGTGGATTTGGGTTGGCGTTCTGCCGGCTTGACGCTTCAACGACCCGTAGTGCTGGTCAATTCCGGAGGCAGTTCGATCGACAACTGGCTGGCGGACCAATATCAGATTAGCAGTATCCCTGCTATGCGCTTCTCGGAACGGGTGGATCTCAGCAGCGTAACCGATCCAGCGCCAGAGGCCGTTTATCAATCCTTCGTTTCCGCCGAACGAATTGCCTACCAGTTGCCTGTCCCCGATGGCAGTTACACGTTGCGACTGCACATGGCGGCCGATTATTACGCTCCCGAGCGAAGATTTGACGTGCTCCTTCAAGGCACACTGGCACGGAACAGCTTCGATCTAAGTGCGGTGACCACCGAGGCACGACAGGCCGTGATCCTTGAGCTACCGGTCCTAGTGACAGGCGGCCAGGGTCTGTTGGTCGAATTGACTCGAAGTGCAGAATCCCATTGGGCTCCCGTCTTATCCGGACTGGAAGTATTAGCCACGAACCCATCCGGAGTGGCCTCACCGACGGTGGATTTAGAATTCTCGATGGATGGTGGCAGTGTCTGGAGCCCTATCGCCAACGATTTGGCGATGAATCGTTTTGGCAGAGGACAGTATACCTGGACTGTGCCCAACACCGTCACCGATCAGGCGCTGGTTCGAGTCCGAGCCAACCAGGGCTCCTTACCGCAAGATGTATCGGATGCTGTGTTCCAAATCGCCAACAATGGAGTGTCCTACTATATCAACATCGCTGGCGACACGAACTTCACCGATAACGAATACACGACTGCCGCCGGAAACAATGCCAATCATGGCAAGAGTCCCGACCGACCGATGGCAACACTGGCGGCATTGCTCTCCGCGTACGATCTCAATCCTGCCGACGTGATTTATGTGGACGCCGGACAATACAGACTCACCGCGAACATCGTGCTGTCAGAACAGGACAGCGGAGTCAAGATCCAAGGGCCAATCGGAGCCGGACATCGGGCTATCCTACAGCGAGGAAACTCGTCCCAAGGCAGTTACGTCTTCGAATTCCAAGGCGCCGATGATGTGACCCTAGATCACCTAACCATCGCTGGTGCTCAGACCGGTGTTTATTTAGGCGACCTTGCCGACAGCGATCGAGTGACAATCACTCATAATGAAATATTCGGAAACGGTGCAACGGCATATGGGGG
>JANNPR010000271.1:0-21948 GCA_031400345.1 Planctomycetota bacterium
GCTTCAAATACTGGACTGAGCCCAGTTGAAGTAGGCACACTCCGTGTGCCGTACGGCACACGGAGTGTGCCTGCTACAACCCCTTCGCTTGCCTTCAAACGATGTACTAAGTCAGTCCCGGTATTGGATCACCGTGATAGATGTGATGCGGACGCTGGTTGACGTCAAGCCAAGTTGCTTCCGCCGGAATTCCAAGCGCTTGATAGATGGTAGCGGCCATGTTTTCGGGACGTTGTGGACTTGCGGCAGGATAAGCGCCGATTTTGTCGGAGGCACCGATGACCGCTCCTCCTTTAACGCCACCGCCGGCAAAGAAGACAGTTTGCACAGATCCCCAATGATCGCGGCCCGGTAGCTTATAGTGCTGCGGCAGCAAAGTAATCTTGGGCGTGCGTCCGAATTCCCCGGCCATGACGATCAGTGTCTCGTCAAGCTTTCCGCTCTGTGATAGGTCATCTAAAAGCGCGGATATGGCACGGTCGGTTGGCGGCAATAACTTATCTTTGAGATGCGGAAACGCTTCGCCGTGCGTATCCCACGATTCATTATTTCCCAAATTGACCTGCACCAAGTTAACACCCGTCTCGACCAATCGACGGGCCATCAAAAGCGACCAGCCGAACGAGTTTCGGCCATATCGGTCCTGCGTCTTTTCGTCCGCGCGCGTGACGTCGAACGCATGCTGCACCTTGGAATCGGCGAGCAACGAAATAACGCCCTGGCGATACCGATCGAAACTTTCCGTCTGGGCAAAACGATCTAATTGCCGACGTTGCTCTTCCAGATCCGACAACAGGTCAACTCGCGATGCAAAGCGCCCCGATGTCAACCAACCTGGCAAACTAAGATTGGGCGCTTGAAAGATGCGATCGTCGACATGCCCACGCTCTTGATGATCAAACGTGTATGCTGGAAATGCCCCGTAAGCGGTGGAGTGAAACGGGGATGCTTCGATAAACCATGGGTCGCGACGCGAACCCATAAGTCCCGCGAACTGGCCCGGAAGGACTCGTCCGCTGTAGTGCACCAGGCGATCTGGCAACACCACGGCTGGCGGCAAATTGTGCCGTGGTCGAGTCGCATTTCCGGCCACAGCCGCGATCGACGGCCAGTCCGTTGAACTGGGAGCATTTGGCGAAAAACCAACCGGCATCGCCGAGCGGCCCGTTAACATAATGTGATGGCCGGCCGAATGGTCGTTCGAGGGGTGAGTAAGCGACCGGCAAATCGCCCACAAATGGCTTCGTTGAGCCAACATCGGAAGGTGTTCACAAATACTCAATCCGGGAGTATTCGTCGCGATCGGTTTGAATTCGCCCCGAACCTCCGCAGGAGCATTCGGCTTCAGGTCGAAACTGTCTTGCTGAGCTAAACCGCCAGAAAGAAAAATGAAAATGCACGACTTTGCCCGAGAATCACCCTGCGCCCGAGAATCACCCTGCGAAGGTTCACGCGCAGCAAGTGCCCGTAGACCTTGCAAATGATTCATCCCCAGACCCAATAGCCCCACCGCACCGGCTTGTAATGCCGTTCTTCGCGATAAGGGCGGATGATCAAAACCGGTCCGGGACTCACGATGCATAACGGCAACTCCGCACTTTAGATTGGATCACCGAGGCCAGGTAGAACCAATTCCAGTGGCCACATTCTAGGTGGTCGAATAGACCGCCGCAAACGCCTATTCCGAATCGAGTGCTCAAACGTTGTGTTAGCAAGTACCCGGGCGGGCGCAACGCGTTTAGTATCAATGAGTTCTTCACCGACGCGTGGCGTTCCGAAAAGATCTATCCCGAGGTTGAAGCCCCTCTTTCCCTATGGCAGATTTTCCGAAGGAACTTGTTTTGCTGAGCCTTGTGTCGGGAACCCAGTCGGGGTGCCCCATCGGTTTGAAACCCAACGTGTGCTGAAGTTTACCATTCCTTATCCCGTAATGCCGCGCCCGTCTCCTTTCGAGCAATGGCACCATGATCCAGATATCCGCCGGCATATCCGACTATCGTCGCCAACGAAATAAAGGAACCCGATTTCCCGTAGGAAACGATTGGATTTGATATTGGCGCACTGGCTGCTCGGCTACATTCGGCAGCTCGAAGGACACTGGCTTGCTGCCGACTGTACCTTCTGTTTGAGCTCTTACTTGTTTTTGGGGCTGCGTTGGGGTTGGGTTCGCAATCCCGGTATATTCAATCGACTTTCCAACTTGTGCCATTGGCTGGGAATAAACTGTGCTGCGACCTGCTGAACAATTGCCATTCGGACAGCCACCGCCTCTTCCAAACAAACCGGCTTCACTAGCTTTGCAGCTGAGAACTGCGCCTAAAAACAACGCACTCGCGACCACTATCTTCCTCATGGCGAAACCTACTTTCCTTCGTAAAGAGACAATTCCGTTTGTAAACAGGGCGGTCGAGTTTAACGATAGAGAAGAATGCGTCAAGTAGGTAAACTTTTCCGTGTAAATCTCACGATTCGGCTTTGTGGGCCATAGATTCCCAATTAACTGGGCTCCCAAAAACACGCTTGCCCCATCCCAGTTCGGTCAATACGGGAGCCGTACAACGTAACTCTAGCTCGCGGCGATTCGACAAAATACTCGGATCGCTGGATCGGTCTTGTCCGTACACGTCATTGAGCACCACGCCAGCAATATTGAGACCACCGCGGAAAGACTTCGCTACCGCAAGTGTCAGCAGAGTGTGGTTGATGGTTCCTAAGATGTTGGCGGACACGATGACGAGTGGGAGGCCCAAGTCATGAGCCAAGTCAGCCACGTATTGGTCGTCGCTTAATGGCGACAAAAGACCGCCCGCTCCTTCGACCAAGACAATATCACTTCGTTGGTTCCAATAATCGATTCCAGCGCGGAGGAGGTCGCTGCGGACACACTTGCCCTCCGCTCGGGCTGCCAAATGCGGAGCCAACGGAGCTTCGAATCGTTGCGGACAAACGAAGTCGAATTCGCCAGGCCTTCCTGCCGCCTCCCAAAGTTGCAGAGCATCATCAGAAACGAGCCCGCAAGTGGTCGGAACGCTCAGCTGATTTGTACTTCGGAATTCCGAGGCCGGCCGACAACCGCTGGCAACCGGTTTGTAGACTCCCACTCGTAGACCGGCACTAACTAGCGACTCGGCGATCCTCGAAGCGACATAGGTCTTGCCAACTGCCGTTCCTGTTC
This sequence comes from Planctomycetota bacterium, assembly GCA_031400345.1. Classification (GTDB taxonomy): domain Bacteria; phylum Planctomycetota; class Planctomycetia; order Pirellulales; family Pirellulaceae; genus JANNPR01. The sequence goes on from JANNPR010000271.1 coordinate 3,176, forward strand.
CCGTAATGAATAGTCCAGGTGCCTTGCGACTCATGAGACATAGGGTACCATCGGGGAATGCCTCAAACTACAACTCCAGTTCGCGTGGCCCTCATTCAAATGTCATGTGTGGCCACCAAGGCTGACAATGTGAGTAAGGCCTTGCACATGATCGGCGATGCTGCCTCTCAAGGCGCTCAAATCGTATGTCTCCAAGAGCTATTTCACGGTCTGTATCCCTGCCAAGACGAGAACCATGCGCGGTTCAGCGAAGCGGAGCCGATCCCAGGTCCGACCAGCCAAGCATTATCGGAAGCGGCAAAAAAACATGGCGTGGTTGTCATCGGTTCGTTATTCGAGCGACGTACCCACGGACTTTACCACAACACGGCCGTCGTTTTCGATGCAGATGGCTCGCAGGCTGGGATGTATCGAAAGATGCACATTCCTGATGATCCGCTGTATTACGAAAAATTCTATTTCACGCCGGGCGATTTGGGGTTTCGAAGTTTTCAAACGCAGTTCGGTCGCATCGGAGTGTGCGTGTGCTGGGACCAATGGTATCCCGAAGGAGCCCGACTGACGGCGTTGACCGGTGCGGAGATTCTGTTCTATCCCACAGCCATCGGTTGGCTTGCCGAGGAACGCCAGCAGTACGGCACCAGTCAGCACTCGGCGTGGGAAACCATGATGCGCAGCCACTCGATCGCGAATGGCATCTTCGTGGCGGCACCGAACCGAGTGGGTCGCGAACAGGATCTGCAGTTCTGGGGTGCATCGTTTGTCGCGGATCCTTATGGAAATGTTCTAGCACGGGCCTCACACGATAACGAAGCCGTTCTGATGGTGGAGTGCGATTTAGGATTGATCGATGTCGCCCGCACGCATTGGCCGTTCCTGCGAGATCGGCGGATCGATGCGTATGGCGACCTGACCAAACGGTTCTTGGACCATGATTAACCAAGAATGTCCAGCGCGGCTCGGTTACCGCTGGCCGGCAGAATGGGAACCACACGCGGCTACCTGGTGTTCCTGGCCGCATAATCGCGAAAGCTGGCCGGGAAAATTCGGACCCGTTCCGCTGCAGTTTGCCAACATGGTGCGGACTCTGGCCGAGTTTGAACCGGTTCAAATCTTGGCAGGCGGCAAAGACGTATACGACAGTGCCCATTCGCTGGTTGGCGACTTAAGAAACGTCACGTTGCATCCCATCGAAACAAATGACGCGTGGTGTCGGGATCACGGACCCACTTTCCTGATAGGCCCTGCTGAAGCACCAGCGGCGCTCATCGACTGGGACTACAACGCTTGGGGCGGCAAGTATCCCCCGTTTGACAAAGACAATGCGGTCCCACGACAGATTGCGGAAATGCAGGGAAGGCTGCGGTTTACTCCAGGCCTCGTTCTCGAGGGGGGCGCCATCGATGGCAACGGAAGTGGCACACTGCTGACAACGGAACGATGCCTATTGAATCCCAATCGAAACCGCGACCTCACCCGGCACCACCTCGAAGAATACCTGGCCAAATATCTCGGTGTCCGCAAAGTCCTGTGGCTGATGGGAGCAGATCTCATCGGTGATGACACCGATGGGCACATTGATCAATTGGCGCGGTTCGCGACATCGCGCGCAATCGTCGTCGCCTTGGAGAACGACCCAGCCGACGAGAACTTCGAACCGTTGCAACGCAACTTCCGGGATTTACAGACCATGACGGACCAGGATGGTGCTTCGTTCGAAGTCATTCCAATCCCAATGCCGCAGCCGAAATACTGCAATGGCCAGCGTCTGCCGGCCAGCTATTTGAACTTCTATATTGCCAATGGTGTTGTCATCGTTCCCCAGTACGACGATCCGGCTGACAAGACCGCGTTGCGAGTCTTGGCCAGTCTTTTCCCCGATCGACAGGTCCGAGGCCTACCCGCGCTCGATTTAGTTTGGGGCTTGGGTACATTCCACTGCTTAACTCAGCAGGAACCTATTGCGTCGATTGTTGGGTAGTCGGCGCGTTTTCATTTTCTTGTCTGAAGTCTCCCTGTCTCTGCGGTAAGAACTCCTTTGACACCGCAGAGACGGGGAGGCATCAGAGAACGTTTCTTAGTCGGTCTCAGCGACTGTGCAATCCGTGGTTAAAATCACCTCGAAGCACGAGAACGGCATCGTTTGTAACTCAGCGCGGCGTAGCCGCAACCAAAACAATGAACCACGGATAACACCGATGGCACGGATAAAACAGAAACGGAGGGTTGGAATTAGAACGAGTTCTTTATCCGTGTGATCAGTGCAATCCGAAGATTGGCGTCGTTTGTTATACGGAGATTCACCCAACGGGAGCCTTGGCCGTAAAGGTAATTGGATGGTGGTTCTGTGTCCTCTTCTGTGCCCTCTGTGGTTTAACATTCCTTGATGTTCGAACGAACCATTGCACGGGAGTCGCAGGCCGCGCGGTTGTTTGAACCAATGCCGTACGACGGGGGGAAAGTGAACCACAGAGGGCACAGAGGACACAGAGATTACCGCGATTCGCACGGCAATTTCTTCCCGCGATCGCCGCTCCGAAAATCCGCGCAAAATAACCTCCGTTGCCGAATTAGTAGTACAGAGATTGACCCAAAGCGAGCCTTGACCGTAAAGGTAATTGGATGGTGGCTCTGTGTCACTAGCGGTCAGGATGTGCGCAGGCTGCGCGGATTCAACATTAACGGTACGCGGACGCCACTTCGCCGGCTCAATGTCTGTTGATTTAATCGCGATGAAGTATGCGGATGCCGCCGAGTTCATCTCGGCGGCATCCCAAAAAAAATCGTCCCAAAGCGCCGTGCTTGCTAATAACCTTATTCTCCGTGGTTCATCGCCTTTGGTTGCGGCTACGCCGCTCTGTGTCCTCTGTGCCCTCTGTGGTTCAACATCCCCTTGAAGTTCGAACAAACGGTTGAATACGAGCGACCGATCGGGTGGAATGTCCGCTCAGCCCGCTTCAATTCCGACCGTAAGTAACTCAGAGGAACCACGGAATGAGAACGTCGTTTCTATCATCGTGAATGCCAAATAAAACACAGGCAGGGTGTGTGATCTATAGATAGAGCTCGACACGCACATAGCAAGCAATGGGCCAACCACAGATTGGAATGATTGGGGAGTCGTGAAGGAGGACGAGGAAAAAACTGTTTTGAAGTAAACGGGCAGCCCGAGGGTTCGCCATGCTAATGCATTTCAACATCGCAAGCACCGATCCCGCTTCGCAAGTAGTTGAACTGTACGTTCGGATGATCGGCCAGCAGGGACATCGGAACCGATGAATCGGGGATTCGCTTGGCGATCATCAGGGCCGTTAGCCTTTGACCAAACGGGTTATCGTGACAACCGGCGTGCCAAATCGAGACTTTTTCCGACTGCCATGTTTCTACCGGACCTACGGAAATCGCCTGCGTCGGTACGCTGGTAACAACACCGCCTCCGGACGTCCGAGCATTCTGGATGATTGTCATGGGATGTAGTTCGACAATGCGCGTCGTTAGCTTGCGGTATTCGCTCGGTGGTGGCGGGACTTTGTCGTACGGCGCCTTTCGACGAGGCGGATCGTTAAACGCCCAATGTTTCACTTCTCCCTGCCCTCCTTGCATGACCAGACAACGGGCCGTCTTCCAAGATGCGATGTACTCTCGCGCATCCGCCTTCGGAAAGTGAATGTTGCTTTCGGGCATACGCAAGTCAGGTCGAATTCGATTGAATAGCAATTCACGGTCCGTGCGAGCGAAGCTGAGCGGAAAATCCTCAGCCACCTCCTTGCCATCAAGACACCATTCGTCCATTCCCCAGAAGTGAGCGTGACGAAGGTTCAAATCCAGTTCGTTGACTATTCGAGCGACAAGCGGTAATTGCTCGGTAGGACCAATAGGACCGCAAATACCCGCCGGACGATCTGGGGTCGCCGCCTGCCACGCCGAAATGTATTCCAATGCTTCTGCAAGATAAAAATCCTCCATCGTGTCGTACATCCGGACGGCGAAGCCAGGACGCGATAGGGCGGCTAAGTCAGTCACTGATAACCGAGCGGCATCGTCAAGAATTTCACGGTCCAATGTGGTGTAGTCCCACCAATCGGGCGCCACCAGGCTCAGCGGTCTCATCAGAATGTCCTTTTCAGACGGTCAGAGTTTGGAATCTCACAAGGATGAAGGCACCGATTGTCGAACGCGTTATAGCACTTGTCAAACCTAAGATCCCATCCGCTGGTACCGATGAGAGTGTGCCACTGGCGGCCGCCGGAGGGTGGCGTGGATTAGAGGTGATGGGTCTTTCGGCGGCCAGCCAGTGCTAAGAACGGTCCGACAACGGTAAGTCGTCTGAAGTGGTTAGCACTTGTGGAAGCAAATCCATTTCCTGAGTGATACAGCGGACGGTCGACTTTTCCTACGTTGTTAGGCACTGGCTTGGCGCCGAAATAGTATTTGCTGAACATCAAAGCCAACTCGGGCGGCTGCCCGTGGCACACTATCAGAGAGACTTCTAGAGACAATGGGAAGGAAATCCGCATTGCTAATCTGCACGAAGCGATGCGAGCAATGGGGTCGACAACACGCTACGACTGGCCCAAATGCTCGTTGCAATCCCCATTAACATGATGACGCCAAGCATAACCGCGAGATCCCGGACGAGCTCTAACGATATCGAGTTCCCGCCAAAAAACTTCTGCGGCAGAACTGCCAACACGGCCGCTACCAATCCGCAACCCAGTCCCGCAAACAAAAGGAACACGTTTTCCCAAATCACCAAGCCCATTAGGCGACTCGGTTCAAAGCCTGTGGCACGTAATACCGACAGTTCTCTGCGCCGTTCGAATACGTTGCGAAGTTGAATCGCCGACAAGCCAAACGTTCCCAACAGCAAACCCAGACCACCCAAACTCTGAAAGGTACTTAGATAAGTGTTTTGAACGGCAAGCAACTGCGACAACAACTCATCCGCCGAAGTGACATCAAAACCTTCGTCCCCCAAACGATTTTCAAGCAAGCTTGCTACTTCCGCTTTGGTCTTGGATGGTGTCTTCACCAAGAAATAGCGATATCCGCTGATTTCTGAAAACCAAGCGGTGAAGTCAGCCTCGCTAATCAAAAGTGCCCCCTGCAAGATGCTATTGTCTAACAACCCTGCCACACGAAATCGAATGTGTTGTCCTGAATCATACTTGACCTCAAATTCCTCGCCGATTCCCCGATATAAATGCAGGCTGTATAGCGCCGTGTTTTTATCAAGTACTACGGGTACCGTCGCGCGGTGCTTCGCCTCTTCGGCAGAACGGACTAACAACCACCAAGGGTTCGCCGCTTTTCCGGAGGTTCCGGCTTCGAACGCAGCCCACACAAATGGGGTCGACGACGGGTCGTCGTAATGTTTGATAAATGGGTCAGTGATCCCGATCACTCGCGGCTGAGAAGCTTGGTAAAGATTATTGCAACTAGCATCGTCACCGGAACGCAAACGCAGCGAATAGATCAGGCTGTCCTGAAGTATCTGGGCCTTGGACGCCCACAAGTCTTCACGGACCTTCGGATTATTGAGTTCGACAAACAACGGAGCGGAGCTTTCGGCGACTAGTTCAAACCCACCGCGTCCGCGCTCCGTGGGAGCCAAACGAAAGGAACTTAACGCCACAATTAGGAAGCTGGCTGTGGCGACCAAGGCAATGGTTGCTGCACTTCGTCCCGGACTGCGTTTGGCGTTGAGCAGACCCAGCCGGCGCAAAGAGAATTTGTTGATTAATGAGTTCGGATCGACAGGGGTCACTCCGCGAAGAAGCATCCAGATGCACAGCAATTCAGCGGTCAAAAATAGAGCTCCGGCGCCGACAAACGAACCGGCTTGAATCATGCCGCCGGACTGGCTGGCGTAGACCGCTAAAAAAATCGCGATCATGATCAATATCAAGATGACGATACGAGAGGCCCGTTTGCGTTTGACACTCACGCACTGATGTTCTGAAGTCTGCCCGGCCAAAAGTCGTTTGGCGGAAACTTGGCCCAACTGCCTGGCTGCCCAGCCGATGGTGAGCAAAGAGGCGCCGGTTCCTGCCAGAACTCCGATGATCAAACTCCATGCCGACCAATGAAATTGGAGGAATGGAGTCGTGATCGCCCCCACCCACCACGTGCGGAGCCCAGCCAGCATTAACCAAGCGTAGCCGATGCCCAATCCGACTCCCGCCACGGCGCCTAGAGTAGAAACCAATGCGCCTTCTGCCAGCAACAACTTCCCTGTGATCTGCTTAGTTAATCCGACGGCGCTCAAGATGCCTAGTTCGCCGGCACGTCGGTCAACACCCAATCGAAATAACACGGCCACCAAAAGAAGCGCCGCGGTAATCACAAAGAAGCTCAATGCCAAGAACAGCATATCGAATGGCGTGGCACCGCGCGCGGCCTCAAGCTGTTGTCGCTTGATAGGTATGAAGACCATCCCGAGCTTATCCGCTACCTCCGTAAACTCTGCCACCAATTGTTGACGCAAAACGACTTCGTCCACTCCGGCGCTGGGGATGCGAAACGACGTTACATTTCCGAAGCGACTTCCCCAAAGTCGTTGCCCGGCACTCAACGAGACAAATGCCTTAGGCGTAGTTCGATGGCGATCCCAATAAGCTTCGTCCTCATCCTTGACTCGCGAGTACTCAAACGGAAAGGGAGGGTCCCATCCATCCATCGATTCTTGGTCCGTTAGGCCAGCAATCTCAGGCGTCAAATCGGGATCATTGGCTAATGCAGGTCGTTGGTCGTAAACGGCCCGTTGTTGTCTGCGAAAAGGTTTCACCGGCTCCACCAGCGGTGTAATCGCCTTTAAACGAAATTCCGCAGAACGTTCCACGGTCTCACCATGCGTAGTCTCGGGTTCGAAGAACGCGATGCGAACTCGATCACCCGAAACCACACCAAGCTGATCTGCGGTCCAACTATTCAACACAATCTCGTCGTCTTTCAGCGGTTCAATCTCACGCCCTTCTAGGTTCTTCAAGGAAAATCTACCGCCAATGTCGATCGCGGAAACCGTGGAATAGGGAACGCCGTTACGACGCGGCTTGCTCGTTTCCGCGGCTTGGAGCTGGTCAGCGCTTGGCGCATCCGACGGAAGTCGTTCCAGATTATTCGCCAAGTACGTCAGGACAGGTTGCCCACCTGATTTCCGGATCCCTTGTTCGGCCGCAGCCACTGCTGCCGGCGAAAAAAGCATTCGATCGGTCGTCAAACTGAAATACTCGACTACAGTGTCGGGGGTAGCGGTCTCCTCCGGAAAGGCGATACGAATCCGATGAAGTCCCACTCCGAAATCATCCAGCGTCAAACGTAGCGAATTCGCTAGATCGCGGCTGGCCACTGCATCTGGGGGAGATGCTGTGTCTTTGCCAGCTACGAGAATGGAGTTCACTTTTCCCGTTACTTCTAATTGCTCTTGAATGGTTTCGAGAGAAACAAATGCGTTAAATGGAAGACGTTGACTTGGATGCAGGCTGAACTGACCCAAGCCCTTCGCAGCGATGACTGCTGCTACCTTCAATCCGGCAAGGCTACTCACGCGATCTGACTTATGTGCCAACGGACTGTCGGCAGGTACTTGATTGGACTTAGGAAGTCGGACGGTGACTTCATCTCCAAGAGCTACGCCTAGTTCCTCCGCGAGCGGCTGGTTGAGAATGATCTCACCTGGACCCGGAAGTCGACTGGGCGGATCCCCCTCGCGGCCAAGCTGCCAAAAGCTGGAATCGCAACCGACGAGAATCACTTGCGAGGCACGCGATGCATTCTCGTCGCGTTGGTCTTCAACCGTGACCTGCGGTAGCAAGATAATCCCGCTGGCTTGTGAGTAATTCGAGGCGAATGTGGGGGACTGACTTAACTCGTCAACGATTTCCCAACGAAAGAAGCGATCGTTCACCAGAATCTCGTCAATGCGACCCAGCCGGTCGAGCGTGAGCTGCTGTAAACTACCGCGCACGGAATCGCCCACCAGCAAGGCACCGACGATGACTGCCGTTGCTGCCGCGACGCCACAAGCAATGGCCACGTTCGTTCGAAGGTGATATCGAACACTTGCCGCAACGATGCTCCAAAATGAAATGCCCATGTGAAGATCTTACGGTGCATTAGGTTCGGGGCAAAGAATGGGTGGCACGTCCCTGAGACGCGAGGTACGAGCATGGAAGGGCGTGGTGCGGCCAAAAGCAACCATATTGCCAGGAGAGAAATTACACGTTTTTCGACAGATCACAGGTCCGTCGAAACATCAGACGCCCGTCTGCTCGTTACACTCGCATCCTCAGGGACGTGCCACCCTGGCTGGACGTGACACCCGACCGCATCTACGAGCCGGCACGGATCCGATGTTCGATACGGCGGACTACGTCTTCGATCGCCACCGACGCGTGGGCAACGCGAGTCGTGGCGCCGTTTTCCAGCAGTAGAACGAAACGCTTCTGGGCAGCAATTACCGTGCTATGGCTACGTCCACCAAAGAACTCTCCAATTTCGGAGAATGCGGCACGCGTATACTTGCGTGCTAACCACATGGCTAACATCCGCGGCTCGTTCAATTCTTTGGACTTTCCGCTTTGCTGCAGGCTGTTCGGACCAAGTCCATAGACCTCGCATATTGCTTCTTCAATGTCTGGCAGGCGCACTAAGCGGCAAGCTGCTTGAAAGAGATCTGACAACTGCGTTTGAGCGAACTCCAAAGTCACGGGTTGTTGCAATGCTTCGCTTGCAGCCTCAAGTCGATTCAAGGCCCCGGCGATTTGCCTGGCGTCGCCGCTTAATTCCTGGGCAATCAGTTCCAAGACGCAATCTGGGCAGTAGAGAGTTCGCTGCGTTGCGGCGCGACGGGCAATTTCCAAACGACTGGCATAATCGGCTGGTTCGACCCCACAAACCAGCCCGCCGGTCATTCGCGCAACTAGTTCGCTACCCAATGGAGTTAACGCCGCCGGTGGACGGTCCGCCGTCAGAACGACCTGCCGGCCAGCCCGCAGCAGCGTATCCAACGTGTGCTGCAACTCCACAAGAGTGGCTCGTTTCCCCGCAAAGAACTGTACGTCGTCGACCAACAGTAACTCCACGTCTCGATACTTGCGGCGAAAATTCGGCAACCCGCTTCCTTGCAAGGCGTCCAAGAAATGGGTTGTAAATTGCTCAGCGGAAATCAACACAGATCGTTTGACCGTTCCACTGTGTCGCACCTTCATTAGCAAAGCCTCGAGCAGATGCGTCTTACCACAGCCATTGGGACCGTAAATCAACAGTGGAGATACTCTTCCCACGCGTGCAGCCACCATCGTGGCAGCCGTCACCGCCACGCGATTACTATCCCCTGTGACAAACGAACTAAACTCAGCAAACCTTCGACGGAATGGATGCGATGGAACAGAGTCCGCTGGTTCTCTCACCGATGGACCAGATTCCTTTTGACTTGGATTCTCTTGACTCGCATGCTCTTGACTCGCATGCTCTTGACTCGGGTTCTCTTGGTTAGAATTCTGTGTCTGCAATTCTGCCCCGGGACCAGGCTGACTCTCGAGCGATTCGGTGACTGACGCTCGTTCACCAACGACCGCCATGGTTGTATCAATCGTGAATTCAAGCGTCGGTGCGTGTCCGAGCAGCATAGTAGACAACTCGGTTAGGTCGGGCCGAAAGCGCAGTTTAAGGCGATCCAATATGAACTGATCGGTCGCCAGGATTGCCAACACACCCTCGCGCCATTCGAATCGCACTCCACGACCAAACCACAAATCGAATCGATCCTGCCCCAGGCGCTCGATCAAACAACGTGTTAATGAGGAGACGATCTCCAAATCGCGTCCGATCACTTCCATTTTGGACCTGGTACACAGCAACTTCCGCAGGGTGATCAGGACGATCTTCCCGTCACGCAACTGTTCGCTGTCGCCGATTGTGAATGATCCACCGTGCCGAGTCATATCCGCAACGGTGATAGATTTTGATCAAGTGCGGAGCGTGATTGTAGAGTGCTAGCACCGAGAGTAAAGGCGTAGATGAAGGTTCTGAAAAAGTTTCTTGAAGATACTGATGAGACGTCGGGATAACCGTCAAATCCTCTCGGGACTTTATGTCTCAAGAAATTTTTTTTGTTTTTTCGCGCGTGGAAAAGTTGTTTGAACGAGCAACCTCTAGAAGCTGAAGCAACCATGCCGCGATGACGGAAGTCCTTAAGAGCCCAAAGGAACTGAGCTACAGAAACTTTAGAAACACTCGACGCCGCTCAAACTCGACAAACCCCGCGCGGACATACAGGGATGTGGCCGGCAGGTTGTTCGAGTCCACACCTAACACCAACTGCTCCGCGCTCGCTCGTTTCGCGACCCACTGTGCTTGACGTACCATGCCATGCCCTAATCCACGACCTCGCGCTCGCGGTACCAATCCCATATAGATCAGTTCACACAATCCCGCGGCTGCGTGCTGGTTTACAAGCACACAGCCAACATTCTCTCCGTGATCGCGTACGAATTGCCAATTGCGAGCGTCGAAAATACCCGTGGCTTGGTATCCGCTGATAACCTCCATTGTCGGGCGTCGAAAATTTAACACTGGGTAATCAAGCGTATTTTGGTAAGTCGCTTCCAGAACTTCGCATAGCTGATCGCAATCCGAATCTGTATACTCGACGAACTGTCCTGAAAAATTCTGCAGCTCCGACGGGAACGTATCACGACTGCTGACTAAATAAAGCAAATCCGATTCCCGTGTAAAACCCGCGTCGATCAGACAATTTGAATCAAATTCATCATTCACTGGCTTCAGGACTTGAATCAAGTTAGCGTTTCGGTCTCGAAAGAATGACTCCAGGGCGTCCAGCAATTCTTCGGCGGTCGCGGACGGTTCGTCATGAATGAGCCGCGGCCCCCAAACGAATCCCACATTGCCAGGCAGCATTTCCCCACGGACGACGCCCACTAGTTGACCGTTACGACGTGCCTCGAAAAGACCCTGGCTGCAAGCACTTCCCTCGCGAAATCCCTTTAGGACACGAGCGATCTCGGTCGATTGTCGATCGATCGATTCATTCGCGAACAAAAACTCAAGTGCGCCTCGCCACCCGATTTCGGGTGTCTTCGTTACGCTTAATTCGCCTCGCATATCCTTGGTCATATGGACAGGATAGTAAATGCACCCATACGGATGAAGTGTGCCACTTCATCTTGCACACTTCACCTTGCACACTTCATCCTGCATCATTCATCCTTGTCCTTCATCCACCCTCCTTCTCCCTCAATCAACTTCAAGCGGCTAAACTGTTACGCGAGTTGCAATTCGCGCAACGTGGTCTTGACCCGCGGGGCATTTCGAGTCCGAGCACATAACGTTTAAACTGCATGGCCAATCGCACGATACGTATTGTGGCGCCGTCCCGACTCCACTTCGGCCTGTTTTCATTTGGTCAAGCAGACGGCCCTGAGTATGGTGGCGTCGGCGCGATGATCGATGCTCGCAACGTGGATTTACGAATTACGCCTGCGGCTAGTTGGTCGGGGGCCGGATTGTACACTGCGCGGGTACTTGAATTCGCTATGCGTTGGCTGAGTTGGCAGACTGAGTCCGTGACGGGTGCATGTCACATTGAATTGTTGTCCGCGCCGCGCCAACATATTGGTTTGGGTCTTGGTACCCAGTTAGGTTTAGCCGTTGCCACCGGTTTGCAGGCATACTTTGGCTTACTACCACGCACGGCAACGGAACTTGCTTTCCAGGTGGGAAGAGGGGAACGTTCGGCTGTCGGCACTCACGGGTTCGCCTTAGGAGGACTTATTGTTGAGGGGGGCAAACGGCAAAATGAAAACATCTCCGAGCTTTACAATCGAACGGCGTTGCCCGACTTGTGGCGTTTTTTATTGTTTTGTCCCCAGGACGCGGACGGGCTAGCTGGCGACAATGAACGCAGTGCGTTTGACAGCCTACCACCCGTCCCCACTGAAACGACCGAACAGTTAAGACAACTCGCGTGTCATGAATTGCTCCCAGCAGCCGCAGACAACAAGTTCGACTGCTTCTCGTCGGCCCTATTTCGTTTTGGTCGACTCGCTGGCTCAACGTTTGCCAGTGTTCAAGGTGGTTTTTATAACGGCGAGCAAGTCACCGAGGTCGTGAATTTCTTGCGGCAGATCGGTGTAGAGGGCGTCGGACAAACTTCGTGGGGTCCCACGGTTTTTGCGGTAGTACCGGACCCTCCCACCGCACGTAAGTTACTCTCCGTATCAAGCAACCGATTTGGTGAGGGCCTAGAAATCCAGATCGCCAGCCCCAATAATTGCGGCGCGCAAATCACGATTGTCGACGAATGAAAAAGGAACTCGTATGGCGGAACTGGGAGTCAACATCGATCATGTAGCCACCGTGCGCCAAGCCAGACAAACGTACGAGCCTGACCCGGTTTGGGCGGCTGTTCTGGCAGAACTCGGCGGGGCGGACTGCATTACCATACATCTCCGCGAGGATCGACGGCACATTCAAGATCGCGATCTGGCCGTTTTGCGGGAAACGGTCACCGTTAAGCTTAACTTGGAACTGGCCTGCACTACCAAAATGGTTGACACCGCCTGCAAAGCGCGTCCCGATCAAGTTACCATCGTTCCCGAAAAGCGCGAAGAAGTCACCACCGAAGGCGGATTGGATGTGAGTGGGAAACGGCAAAACGTCGTCGATGCCGTGCAGCGACTACGCGATGCGGGAATCTACGTGAGCCTATTCCTTGACCCGGATGAACGCCAAATCGCCGCCGGTCAGGAAGTCGGCGCAGAGGCGATCGAACTTCACACCGGTGCCTATGCCCTGGCAAAAGGGGCACGTCAAACCGAGGAACTCAAAAAGCTGATTCGCGCCGGCCTACAGATTCGTTCTGGTAACATGGCCCTGCATGCAGGGCACGGGCTCAATTACCACAACGTCATCCCAGTTGCTCGTATCGCCGATATGCACGAGTTGAACATCGGACACGCCATTGTTTCGCGTGCCATCATGGTCGGCCTGGAACGCGCCGTGCGAGAAATGAAAGAACTCGTGGGCTAGTTCGACTGTCCCAATTCCATAAGGTACGGAAAAGCTGTGTTGTCTCGATACCTCTCTAGCGCTTCGCTTCACGAACGATTTGCACGTATTGCCTTGCCAGCAACTCGATTCGGCCGAGATCGCCCGATTGGACTGCCGCAGGATCGACCAACGACCCCCCGATACCGAGCGCGCAAGCCCCACATTTCAAAAACTCGGCTGCCGTTTCCAAGTTCACCCCGCCGGTCGGCATTAAACGGACCTGAGGCAGTGGAGCGCGTAACGCGGACAAATATCGCGGCCCGAAAAAATCGCAAGGAAAAATCTTGACGATATCCGCCCCCGCTTCCCAAGCTGCAACCACTTCCGTAGGCGTTAGTGCTCCCGGCATGACCAGCTTGTCATAGCGACGGCAGAGGCGAATCACGTCTAAGTTTGTTGAGGGCGAAACGATAAACTGTGCTCCGGAAAGTATTGCGATCCGAGCCGTCTCCGAATCGAGCACCGTACCAGCGCCTAATAGAATTCGATTGCCCATCCGCTCGGCGACCCGTTCTAACACCTGGGTGGCTCGAGGTACCGTGAACGTAACCTCCATCACTTCGACACCACCGGCGACGAGGGCTTCAGCAACATCTACCAACAGATCGCCGCTGTCCGCTCGTATGACGGCCACGATCGCACTGCGTAGAACACGCTCAAGGTCATTTAACTTCGTCATAAGTTATGCGGCGAAATGGATTTTAGACTTGGTTAGGAAGGCTAGATTCTAATCGCAAGAGGCTGCACAGGAGAAGGCGAGCCGTAGTCGTTCGTCGGCGTCAAAAAAGTGTGGATCAGTCACCCTCGTCCAAGGTGGGGCGGGAGTGTGCGACTGTCAAGTACTCGCCATTTTGATAACAACGACTACCACCAAAAACGGCCCAGTCAACTTAGTTTGCGATCCGCTTCCAACGCATGTATGCTGTGCTCCCGAATTACTCAAACCTCATCCCCCAGGCTTTTACTCCTCTACCTATGTTTCAGCACATTCCTGATTTTCAGAAGGCCGATCTTCCAGCACGGAAAGGCTCGTTTTGGCAACTGGCTGGACCGGGCGCTGTACTGGTGGGTTTATCAGTTGGGGCCGGCGAGATCATTATCTGGCCGAGAAATGTGGCGCAGCATGGCGCGGGAATGGTCTGGGCGGCAATTCTCGGAGTATTCATTCAATTGTGGATTAACTTCGAGATCGGGCGCTGGACCGTAGCGACTGGCGAAACAATGTACACGGGATACTCACGGGTCTGGCGAGGGTTTGGTCCATTGTTCATCCTGCTGACGTGTTTAGGCTGGCTGGCCCCAGGTTGGGCCCAGGTGTCCGGCAGCGCGTTAAAGGCGCTTCTTGTCGGACCCGATTTTGCCAGGGGGACTTTTTGGGGGTCGTCTACCTGCTGGACGTGTATCACTTTCGGAGCCGTGGCATTGCTCCTGTTCGGGCCGAAGATGATTTATAACTCAGTAGAAAAGACGATCGAGGTCCTAGTTGTCATCATCACAGTGGGACTGATCTTGGTAGCAATCATGGTGAGTACGCGGGCGCATTGGCAGGAATTGGCGGCCGGCGCCGTCAACTTCGGTTACCGTCCAAAGGGCTTTCCGGTGAAGGATTTGTTTATTGCGATCGTGTTTGCCGGCGCGGGTGGAACCGCCAACCTGTTCTACAGCTTTTACCTACGTGATAAGAACATCGGCATGGGATCGCTGATTCCTGACATGCAGAACCCGCTACGCGGACGAACCGAAGCGATTCCCAGCTCTGGCTTTTGTTATGAAGAGACCCCCGAGAACCGCAAGCGATTTCGTTCTTGGATGCGATATATCGTCACGGATCAGGTGCTGTTCTTCTGGTTTTTGAACACGCTCACATTGTTGTTATTTATTTTCGGTGCGTTAGCTGTGCTGCACCCTCGCGGGATCATCCCCAGTGAAGGTCGATTGATTTGGGATGAATCACAGATATTGGGCGAAGTCTGGAGCAAATGGGGAGCAGGCTGGGGCCAAGTCGGTCGGATGGTTTTCTTATTAGTGGGAGTGGCCACGTTGTTTAGCACTCAACTGGCGGTCGTAGATGGCGTGGCGCGCTCGTTGGCCGACATCCTCTGCACAGGAATTCCTGCGGCTCGACGCTTTAGCCAGAGCCGCTGGTACATGTGGATCGCATTGGTTTGGATTGTGATCGGTTGCGCTCTGACGGCGGTCATGGAAATAAAGGGGATCAAGGATCTGGGAATTCTCTTTAGCGCAGCTTACATGGGCGGTTTCGCGATGGCGATTTATGTGCCGCTGACGCTGTATATCAACCTCCGGTACCTGCCGCGTTCTGCTCGACCCGGACCACTCAATATCGCCATGATGACAATTGCCAGCATGCTGTATGTTGGCTTTGCAATTGCCTGCATTCGCTGGGAGATTCTCTCACGCTTACCCGAAGCGTAAGTCACTAGAGAGTGCTCTGCGGCGGCGACTCTGGCGGTATTGGCTGCTGTAATTGGATGTTGCCATAAAACGCGGCCAGGATTTGGTCGCCGTTGAGTCCTTGCTTTGCCATTTCAAATGCGGCGATAACTTGTGGGTTCAACATCACTATGAATGCGTACACCGCAAGCGCTATGGCCGTCGGAGCGCAGTAACAAGTGAAAACCGAACCCATACCTAAAACGACTGCGACAAGTGTCAAAAGTCGGCCGCGAAACCGCAAATTGCGTATCCCGGTAAACACACAAAGTGATCCCGCGAGCAACGTCACCACACCGCCGCCCACATAGACCCCCATCATGATCGCACTCATGACTTGGGGATCTGGCGCGTTCGCCGGCGGGTTCGCATTGTTACGCATTGCCGCTTGCATGATTTGGGGCATAACAAACCCCAATACGACGTAAAGCAAACCAAACATCAATTCCAAGCTACCTTGCACGATGCACAGAATTGCCAATGTCCGAACTTGACCCACCATACCCGGATGGTTTGCAACCGGAGCCGTCCTCTGTGAATCGGAGTAATATCCCGACTGCCAATCGGGTGTTTGATAGGGATTGTCGGACATATCTTATTCCAACCCGACCTTTTCTCAGCCGGCAAGGATCGATGTGATTCTCTAGATCCTACGACAGCCCCTGGACTTCCCAGCCTTGCCGATAATCGCGCCGGATAAAACGATCCGCTTCGGCAACACCCACGGCTTTCATTGAGGCACTGTCCCATTGAATCATTTTGCCCGTTCGATAGGCGACATTCCCTAACAATACGGTTTCGGACAATGGTCCGGAAAAGGAGAACGGACACGAAGTCTTGCCCTTCCCAGCGATAGCCGAGGTCCATTCCACGTAGTGATTGTGATCCTGCATTTCCGGCAACTTGTAATTTGGGAATTCACCTACCGGAAATAACTGGGCTGGTTCAGGAAAACCAACAAATAGGTTCCCCTTTTCGCCGACAAAGAGCACGCCATTCAACGAACCTTTCCAATCGGCGGGCGCTTTGAAGATGTCCCGCGGCGGCATCCTCCCCGCTTCGTACCAAGTAAGTTTGCAAGTCTCGGTGGTATGGTTCGTGCCGCCGAACTGATAGTTCACGACGCACCACAACGGACCACTTTCAGGATGTGGTTCCGGGCCATCTGCCTCGACGGTAAGCGGCGGGCCCAGTTCCAAGGCATGAACGACTGGGTCCAGAATATGACAACCCATATCACCTAACGCCCCCGTACCGAAGTCCCACCATCCGCGCCAATGAAACGGATGGTATAAGTCGGTGACGAACCTACGATCTGGCGCTACTCCCAACCACTCATTCCAGTGCAGGTGGGATGGGACCGAGTCCGTTTGAGTGGTTCGCAATAACCCTTGCTTCCAGTATTTGCCCGGTCGATCCGTCCAGGTATGAACCTCGCTGATTTTGCCGATTACGCCATCACGAATGACCTGCACCGCAGTTTTTAACCGGGCACTCGCATGGTGCTGGATGCCCATCTGCGTCACCAGGCCGCCGCTAGAGGCTGCCTCCGTTAGCTTGCGAGCTTCAAAGATCGAGTGGGTCAAGGGTTTCTGGGTGAACACGTGTTTCTTGAGCGACATTGCCGACATAGTCACTGGCGCGTGCATGTGATCGGGAGTCGACACCGTAACGGCATCGATATCTTTTTGTTCCAACAATTTCCGCCAGTCGGTGTAGCGTTTCGCTTTAGGAAACTTCATTGCCGCCGCCGCTAAGCGCTGCTCGTCGATATCGCAAATGGCCACGATATTGTGACCCACAGAGGTTTGCATCAAGTCGTCGGCCCCTTTGCCACCCACCCCGACGCAGGCAATGTTGACCTTCCCACTGGCGGACGCTGCCTGGATAAATGCCCGCGGAACCAACGCAGAAACGGCGCCTGCCGCAGCGACTTGCGTGACGAATGCGCGGCGTGTGACACGACGGTTCATGGGAATCTCCTATCTACGTAATTGGCTTCCGTTTGAATTCTTTGTCATGCTCTTTGATGAAGGCGCGCACGTCATCCGCGAATTCGAGCAGGCGATCCCATTGTTCGACATACAACGTCACCGGCATTCGTTGCAGCCCATAAACGCTTAAGGCGCCTTTTTCGCTGACTTTGCAATACAATTGACCCCGTTTGGGCTGCTCGATCGCAGCCAACAGTTTCGAGGCTTCGTCGACTTGTAATTCACCAGATGCGAGTTTCTTCAGGATTTCATCTTTGTTCATGTGGCGATCCTTCTAAGGAGATGCTTGACGGCCGGGGGCACCAGGTCTCTTCATTTGTATCCACCGAAAATACTCGATGCGCTTTAGTTCGCTGGCTGCTTCTTTGTCCAGAAAGTAGATCACGTCCGGATGCATTTGCAATGCGCTCGCCGTAACCATACTGGTAATGGGACCCTCAATCGCCGCGGCAACACATGCCGCTTTCTTTTTACCGCTAGCCAGCAGGATGATCTTGCGTGCCTCGAGGATCGTGCCGACACCCATAGTAATGGAATAAGCGGGAACGTCTTCCGCTCGCTCAAAAAATCGCGAGTTATCCTCGATCGTCTCTTTCGCCAAGATCTTGATGCGAGTTCGCGACCCAAGCGAACTACCCGGTTCGTTAAATGCGATGTGGCCGTCGACGCCAATTCCCAAAACCTGTAAGTCGATGCCACCACATTGCTGAATGCGTTGTTCATACCAGCGACAAAACGATTCGTAGTTGTCGGTCGTACCCGAGGGCAGATAAATATTCTGTCGCGGAACGTTGATGTGACGAAACAGGTTCTCCTGCATGAAATAATGGTAACTTTGGGGATGATCGGACTTCAGCCCTACGTATTCGTCCAGGTTATACGTAGTCACTTGAGAGAAGTCCAAGCCCTCCTCGCGATGCATCCGGATGAGCTCGGCGTACAGTCCCAGTGGAGTACTGCCGGTAGCTAGCCCCAATACGGCATTAGGTTTTGAATAGAGGGCTTTCGCAACCTCCTTAGCCGCTCCTCGGCTGAGGTCCTGATACGACTCCGTAACGATTACTTCCATACGACGCATTCATAATTGCGTTTGATGACCTGTATCGGACCTCGAAGATAACGTGCAACGCAACGTTTTGCACGTGGGATGGTCACTCTTGCCCGTCGTCTTGTGGGATGGGCACTCTTGCCGTCGTCTTGTGGGATGGGCACTCTTGCCGTCGTCTTGTGGGATGGGCACTCTTGCCGTCGTCT
>JANNPR010000303.1:0-1376 GCA_031400345.1 Planctomycetota bacterium
CTCCAAAGCAAGGCGAAGTCCGATGCTGGAATTGCAAGACGTCTCGAAATCATATGGTCGATCCGTCGCACTTCAGCCGATCCAATTCACATTCGAGGCGGGCAAAACGACGGTGCTATTGGGTCCGAGTGGGTGCGGCAAGTCGACAATCATCCGGATATTGCTAGGCTTGATCAAACCCGACACTGGCAGAGTCCTGTTCGCCGGCGCACCGCTCAGCCCCGACACCGTACACGGACTGCGCCACCGAATGGGCTACGTCGTGCAAGACGGCGGACTCTTCCCACATCTGACGGCCCGCGGTAATGTGACCCTGCTGGCTCGATACCTGGGCTGGCAGCCAGAACGAATCAAGACCCGTACGGCGGAATTGGTTGAACTCACCAGCTTCCCGACAGATGGGCTCGACCGTTACCCAGTACAGCTCTCCGGCGGACAACGTCAGCGCGTCGGGCTGATGAGAGCTTTGATGCTCGATCCGGAGGTGCTGCTACTGGACGAACCGCTTGGGGCGCTCGATCCGATCATCCGTTCCGACTTACAGGCCGACCTGCGGCGGATCTTTCAGACTTTGGACAAGACGGTCGTACTGGTGACCCACGACCTCGGCGAGGGGGCCTTCTTCGGCGACCGGATTGTTCTATTGCGCGATGGTCGCATTGTTCAGCAGGGAGCGCTGACCGATTTGATTGAGCGACCTACCGATCCTTTCGTCACCCGGTTCATCAATGCCCAAAGGCGACCGTTCTGAGTAGTTTTACTGTCCGAACTATCGCCGCTGATTCAACCGAGTTGGTGGTAGTTGGTTACGTTTTTTGTAGTGATAGAAGCGGGCTTCTTCGTTGCGTATTAGTCGGCGTGTTTTGTCCTTGGCAATTTTCGCTGGCGTGTCGCATTGGTAGGCGGCGCGTAACAACATCGCGATGCCATCGCGGATCTGTGGAACCGTGATGGCAGGTGTCCATTTTTTTTCCCCGCCGTGATTCGGTCACTAAGAACCAGGTGGTAATCAACGAGAGAACTTGATGGTGATGCCAGCCCCGCCAATTGCGAACTTCGTAGTGCGACAATCCGGCTTCGCTCTTGCTGCGTTTAATCGCCTCTTCGATTCGATGTTCAGCGAGAGCCACACGCGCAAATTCCTTCAGAGGCGTATCGCGTGGAGCATCCGACATGTAGTAGTCGTATTTCGTAATGCCTTCTTCATCCAAACTCCGAATGATGACCATCATCTCTTCATACTCCATTATTCGCCGTTTGATCTTGGTTTGAACGCGACAAACGACGATTTCAATTTCCAAAGGACCTTTCTCCGCATCTCGGACTTGGATACGCGTCCATTGATCGGCCGCAACCGCATCACGCCATTGGTGAGC
>JANNPR010000329.1:0-4328 GCA_031400345.1 Planctomycetota bacterium
CAATCCCGACGACGAAACCCATTCCGATGACGTAGCCCATTCGTCTAAGGCATCCCAGTCGGAGGACAAGTATCATGTTCGCGGCTCCTTTAGCACCAATATTGCCCCGCGAGTCCTGTTCGAAGGTTGGTTTGCTGATGACGCGCAAAATTGGGCACTAGAGACGACCGCAAATGGGGTCGAGCTCTCGTCGAAGCTCGGCAATCACTTATCCGCGGACTACGAGGGTCTGCTTAGTTGGATCAACAAATCTTCGGGGCTGGCCGACATTCATGCTCGTGTATCGTTTCATTCCGAAAGGGACCGTCGACCTCAGTTCAAAGTCACGGGAAAATTATACGACGGCCGCATTGAGCATCCTTTATTACCGTATGCATTCAGTCAGGTTGCCGCGAGTTTCGTGGCCTCGAACGAGTCTTTAAAAATCGAGCAAGCGACTGCACGCCACGACGACACGGAATTTTTAATTGCAGGAGAGGTCTTTGGATACAGTGCCAGTAGTCCCGTACAGCTGCGTGCGTCTGCGAAACGCTTACAACTGGACAGGCGACTAGGGAACAGCATGCCACCGCGCGTGCAATTGGGATGGCAAAAGTTCCAGCCAGCGGGCACGGTCAATGCCGAATTGGATGTTAGCTTTGACGGTTCGGCCTGGCATTCCAATTTGCGATTGGACTGTGTGGACGTGTCGTTCATGTATGAGCGGTTTCGTTACCGGTTTGACGGCGGCCGCGGCGTGTTGTTGTTCGCCGATGATTCACTGGTGATGAAGGACTTCCAAGCGCTTGCAAATGGGCGCGCCGTTCAGATCGATGCGGAATTTCAACGACTGGGCCCCGATGTGACGGGATGGATGGAATGCTTGCTCAGAGATCCGATTCCTCTGGATGAGAAGATCGTTGTTGCCCTTGATGAAAAAACCCAGAAGGCAGTGCGTTCGCTCAATCCGGGCGGTCAGATCACGGCCTGGGGCCGCTTGGAACGCGTTAATCCGGTCGACCGATTTACTAAGACATTCAAGATCGGCCTACAGAACTGTTGGTTCACCTATGATCATTTTCGGTATCCGCTGCACCAGGTGAACGGGGTGATTGAAGTCACCAACGAAGATTGGTCGTTTGAAAAACTGACCGGCCAAAACGACACCGCATACGTCGAATGCGATGGCCGCTGGATTGCACAACGGGAAGGTGGAGGCCACCTGGCCCTCAACTTCGTGGCCTGGGACGTTCCCTTGGAAGAAGAGTTGCGAAATGCCTTAGGAGCGAAGGTGCAACGCGTTTGGACCGCTCTGCGTCCTCATGGCACCATCGACCATATGAACATTGCGGTGCGTTACGACTCCCTCAGGCGGGATCTGGTACTGGACATCATGGCCGACAAGTGGCCTCCCCAGCAGAATATTGAAGGACGCAGTTTGCGGATCGAGCCAGAGTGGTTTCCGTACGCCATGGAAAACGTCACGGGCACCGTGCGCTATCGTAACGGCTTAGTGGAATTGCACGATATGAAGGCCCTCCATGGTCAGACGAAACTGGCGGCCAAGGGTCTGTGCGAGTTCGCACCAGATGGTCGCTGGAGCTTGCGACTGTCCCAGCTCCTGGCCGATCGCGTGCACGTCAATCACGAGCTGACCACCGCTTTACCCGGGCGATTGGGGCAAGCCATCGATAAGCTGAATTTGACTGGCCCGGTAAACATTGACAGCCCCCCCTCTCGCCCTGGCCACATCGGTCAAACGGGACGCGAGGCGTTAGCACTGTACGGGGGACCGGGTGAGCCCGTGACGGCCGCGTGGAACCTGTTATTCGACGTGGAAAACGGAAACATCGATTGCGGTGTGAAGCTGCAACATATTCACGGCAGCACGACATTAACGGGCAACTTCGACGGGAGAAAGTTTCGTAGCCGTGGCGAACTCTCTATTGATTCGCTGACCTACCGGGACATCCAGGCGACGCAGATTCGCGGGCCGTTCGAAGTGAACGATGCGAGCGTTACCTTTGGAGCCTGGTTACCCCCAACGCGAGCAGAGGAAGCGCCACGACAAATCACTGCCACCACGCTCCGCGGAGCCCTGGCAGGTGACGCTCAAGTCTCATTGACCGATGACGTGGCGTTCCGATTAGAGGGTTCACTGTTCAATGCAGATCTGGCGGATGCAACACGCGAAGTGACTTCGCAACCCACGGATCTATCTGGCCGAATGTTCGGCAGTCTGCGGCTATCCGGCACTTGTAAAGGGGTGCATACGTTTCGCGGCGATGGCCAGGTAGAACTTACCGAAGCGAACATCTACGAGCTGCCGGTGATGGTACGAATGCTGAAACTGCTGCGCATTCGGGAACCCGATGAGTCGGCGTTTACCTCCAGTGATATTCGTTTCCGTGTGGAAGGAGACCGCATCTATTTCGATGAAATTAACTTTCACGGTGACGTAATTAGTTTGCGCGAAGGGACTGGCGAAATGGATTTGCAACGGCACGTGAACTTACAGTTCTACACTATGGTTGGCCGAGACGAGCTACCCGTTCCGCTATTACAGATCCTGCTACGTGAGGCCAGCCCGAGAATCTTGATGCTTCACATCACAGGCACTTTAGACGATCCACAAGTAACTCGCGAGCTGTTTCCCGAAGTGAACGAGAAGTTAAAAGAGATATTCCCAGAAGCCACCGAAAGGAGACCTGCCGCCACGTCGCAAAGGCCACGGGGGATGCTGGACCTGAAGACGAGGCGATAAGTACGAAAGGAGTAAGCTATGAGCATCAGTTCTTTGGGTATCATCGGCGGACTCGCCGCAGCGCAGACCGCCGGGATCAAGTCGGCCAGCACCGAACGAACACTACAAGACGTCGCGGATCAGGCCCACGAAGTCGACTCGGAGCAGAAGGCTGAGAAGTCGTCCGGCGTCGAACAGACGGATCAGGAACAACAGACTGCGGATCGAGATGCGGACGGACGTCGCCTCTGGGAGGCTCCGGCGAAGCGATCCAAAGCCGGCAAGCCAGCTGATTTGGCCACTCAACCAGACTCGGAACCACCCGGCAAGGACGCGACAGGTGACGTGGGTGGTCACTTGGATTTGTCCGGCTAAAAGGTAAACTAAGAGCGTTTTAAACGTGTCATTCGCCATCCGGCTTGCCCGGGTGGTTTATCTTCGACTGTCCTAAGTTCGTTACCGACCGGAATTCTTGAGCGGGAAGAAGATCGGGAACACTAATCTTCGCTAATCGAATCGATGGGGATACATGTCGATTCGCCCCGAATAGTTGTCTGTTATTAATGTCATCTTTCTTCAGCAGCTAATGTTCCGACATGCTTCATCATTTTGATTTTCAACAAACGCATGTTTGTCGATGGAAATGGACAAAAATGATCGACCCTTTTCTTCTATGTTGACATTAACACTGCCTCGACCCCACAGGAAAAAATGATTCATTTCACTAAGATGCACGGCGCTGGCAACGACTATATCTACGTCGACTGCTTTGAAGCCGCGCCGCAGGGGGATTTGGCAGAGCTTGCGCGGCGGATGTCCGACCGGCGATTTGGGATCGGCGCGGACGGGCTGATTTTGATTCGGCCATCTTCCATTGCGGATGCCAGAATGCAGATGTTCAACCTAGACGGCAGCGAATCCGAAATGTGTGGTAACGGAATACGTTGCGTTGCCAAGTATGTTTACGATCATGGCATCGCCCGCAAAAAGCGGCTCAAAATCGAAACCGGGCGAGGCGTGTTGACGTTGGATGTCGAGCCCCAAAAAGAAAATGGCTCCGTTCAGCGAGTGCGGGTCGACATGGGCGAACCAATTTTGGAATCCAGCCAAATTCCCACCACGTTGCCGGGTAGTCCCGTGGTAAATGTGCCGTTAGAAGCCGGTGGCCAAACGTTTAATGTCACCAGCGTATCCATGGGTAATCCACACTGTGTGATCTTTGTGGAACAGACGACGGACGAACTGGTGTTAGGCATTGGTCCGAAGATTGAACGGCACGCCTGTTTTCCCAAGCGGGTCAATGTCGAATTTTGCAAGGTCATATCGCCCACGGAGGTTCGGCAGCGAACTTGGGAGCGAGGCTCGGGCGAAACTTGGGCATGTGGGACCGGGGCCAGTGCGGTCTGCGTGGCCGGGGTGCTTACAGGTCGAACGGGGCGCCGCGTTCTCATTCATCTGCGCGGGGGCGATTTAGAATTGGAATGGGACCAATCCACCAATCACGTTTTCATGACGGGCCCTGCCACAGAAGTCTTTTCCGGTGAATGGCCCGAGTGACGATTGGTGTTGTAGTAGGCACACTCCGAGGCTGTGAATTTTTTATTAG